>JAGRIN010000020.1 GCA_020443245.1 Pseudomonadales bacterium | reverse complement strand
GCCTGGTTTGCCGATGGCGTCATGAACACGAGCTACCTTGCCCTCGACGTCCACGTCGAACAGGGCCGGGGTGACGATATTGCGCTCATCTACGATTCACCGGTGACCGGCACGGTTTCCCGCTTCACCTTCAAGGCGTTGCGCGACAGCGTAGCGCTTTTCGCCGGTGCGCTGGCGGAGCAAGGCGTGGTCAAGGGTGACCGCGTCATCATCTACATGCCGATGATTCCCGAGGCTGCCATAGCGATGCTGGCCTGCGCGCGCATTGGTGCCGTGCACTCCGTGGTGTTCGGCGGCTTTGCCCCGCGGGAACTGGCTACCCGAATTGACGATGCGACGCCGAAGCTGATCGTCACCGCCTCGTGCGGCATCGAGTTTGCGAACGTCATTGCCTACAAGCCGCTGGTCGACGAAGCGATCGAACTCGCCGGCCACAAGCCGGCACATTGCATCGTCTTCCAGCGACCGCAATGTGTAGCGACCCTCGGGCCAAACGACATCGACTGGCAGGATGCGGTGGCCGGTGCGACGCCAATGGATCCTGTGCCGGTCGCCGGCGCTGACCCGCTGTACATCCTTTACACGTCCGGCACGACAGGCAAGCCCAAGGGCGTCGTGCGGGACAACGGCGGTCATGCGGTGGCGTTGCGCTACAGTCTCGATGCGGTCTACGGCGTGTCCGCCGGCGATGTGTTCTGGGCAGCGTCCGACGTCGGTTGGGTGGTGGGCCATTCATACATCGTCTATGCCCAGCTTATTGGTGGTTGCACCACGATCCTGTTCGAGGGCAAGCCCGTGCGGACGCCTGATGCCGGGACGTTCTGGCGTGTGGTCAGCGACCACAAGGTCAATGTGTTCTTTGCCGCGCCGACCGGTTTCCGTGCCATTCGCAAGGAAGACCCGGACGGCAAGCTGCTCGCAAAATATGACCTCTCGAGCCTCAGGACGCTGTTCGTCGCAGGAGAGCGAACCGATCCGCCCACCTATCATTGGCTGAAAGACATTCTCGGAATTCCGGTGGTCGATCACTGGTGGCAAACCGAGACAGGCTGGCCGATCGCTTCCAATCCCGTCGGGCTCGAGTCGTTTCCGACCAGGCCCGGTTCGGCCACATTCCCCGTGCCGGGCTACGACGTGAAGATCCTGTCACCCGACCACGCTGTGCTCGGGCCGGGCGAGGAGGGGGATGTGACGGTGAAGTTGCCGCTTCCGCCGGGATGCCTGCCGACCGTTTGGGGCAATCACGACCGATTCAACGCGTCCTACATGAGCCACCACCCCGGTTACTACCACACCGGCGATGGGGGTTACTTCGACGAAGACGGTTACCTCTTCATCATGGGCAGGACTGACGATGTCATCAACGTTGCCGGCCACCGGTTGTCGACCGGCGAAATGGAGGAAATCGTCGCGGGCCACGCGGCGGTTGCGGAGTGCGCAGTCGTCGGTATTGAGGACCCTGACAAGGGGCAGGTTCCGGCCGGCCTCGTCGTGCTGAAGGACGGCACGAACATTCCCGAGGATGAACTGGAAGCGGAACTGGTTCTGCGCGTTCGAAAGGAGATCGGCGCCTTTGCCAACTTCAAGCGCATTGCCGTGGTGCCGCGGTTGCCGAAGACGCGATCCGGCAAGATCCTGCGCCAGGCGATTCGAAAAATCGCTGACGGCAAGGAACTTGCGACGCCCGCAACGATCGATGACCCTGCCATCCTGGACGAGATTCGTAGCACACTGGCCGAGCGACACATCGGCCTCTCATCGGAGGATTCATGACTGTTTTGATTACCGGGGCCTCCTCAGGCTTCGGCGCGGCGAGTGCGGAACGCTTTGCCGCGGCCGGCGAAAAGCTGATCCTGGCGGCGCGACGCAAAGACCGCCTCGAGGAACTCGCTGCTCGATTGCGTGACAAGACTGCCGTCCACGTTGTCGAACTCGACGTCAGGGACCGCGCCGCGGTGTTTGCCTTGCCGGGCGCGCTGCCTTCGGAGTTTGCCGACGTCTCGGTTCTCGTCAATAACGCAGGTCTTGCCCTGGGTCTGGAGGGCGCAGCCGAAGCCGACATCGAGGACTGGGAAGTGATGGTCGACACGAACATCAAGGGCCTCATGTACATGACCCGGGCTTTCCTGCCGGGCATCGTCTCGCGAGGCGGGGGACATGTCGTCAACCTGGGTTCCGTGGCTGGGAGCTGGCCCTATCCGGGCGGCAATACGTATGGCGGCACGAAGGCGTTCGTACAGCAGTTCTCGCGGAACCTGCGGAACGACCTTGCAGGCAAGAACGTCCGCGTGACCAATATAGAACCCGGCATGTGCGAGACCGAGTTTTCGGTCGTACGATTCGAAGGCGACCACGACAAGGCGGCGAAAGTCTATGAGGGCATGAAGCCACTGACCGGCGAAGATATCGCGGAAATCATCTTCTGGGTGACGTCGCTACCCCCACATGTCAATGTGAACCAGCTCGAGGTCATGCCGGTCGCACAGTCCTGGTCGGCGTTTTCCGTGTCGCGCGACGCCTGACGCGCGTCGCGCGCCGCGCGATGTGTCAGTCCATTTCATTCCCTGTATAATCGTCGACTGGACAATTTCCACGGAAGCTTATGATCATCGTTCACGGCACATTCCCCATCAAACCGGCGCTTCGGGACGAAGCATTGGCGTTGATGCAGCGGATGGCGGTGGCGAGCCGTGCCGAGTCGGGTTGCATCAGTTACGAGTTCTATGTGGGTCTGTCCGACCCCAACAGCCTCCTCCTTTTCCAGGAGTGGGAATCGGTCGAAGCGCTGCAAGGCCACTTCGATACCGAACACATGGAAGAATTCCTGAAAGTCCTGCCAGATGTGCTCGACGGGGAAGTTTCAACACGCCGCTATGAAGTGCGCAGCGCAGGCGAACAGGCCGAGGAGCCTGCGGAGGCCGAAGTGCCGGTGCGCTTCGAGCCGAGGGAAAAGATCATCCACTGATGCCAGGTGCGCAGGCCGCGAGGCCCCGCCACGGATGACCGGCTAGAGCAGCTCGAGCACGTTCTCGGGTGGCCTGCCCAACACCGCTTTCTTGTCCCGTACCACGATCGGTCGCTGGATCAGTTTGGGCGTCTTCACCATTGCCTTGACCAACGCAGCGTCTGACAGCCCTTTGTCGCTGAGCCCCTGCTCCTTGTATTCGGATTCGCCCGTCCTGATCAGTTCGCGCGGCGTGATACTGAGCATCTTGATGAGATGCGTGAGCGTCTTCTCGTCGGGCGTATCATCGAGGTAGAGCACGACTTCCGGCGAGACGCCATGCGACTCCAGTAGCGCGAGCGTTTCGCGCGACTTCGAGCACCGTGGGTTGTGGTAGATTGTAACTTTGCTCATGGCCTTTCAACTCAACAACCAAACGTTTCGATTCTAGTGGACCAACCAGCCGAAGGACAGGACCTGGCCGCCCGCATCTCGATCACCGCGAGCGGCGTGTGGCGATTTGTGCGTATGACCTTCCAGGATTTCATGGAGGACGGTTGCCAGAGTACGGCGGCTGCGCTCACCTACCAGACGCTTTTCGCCGTGGTACCGCTGCTCACCGTGATGTACTCGATGTTCAACGCATTCGAGGCGTTCGGGGGCATCGCCTCGCGCGTCGAATCCTTTGTGTTCACCAACATCGTGCCGGAGAATGTGTCGGTCGTTCAGAAATACCTCGCGAGCTTCTCTGACCAGGCGCGCAGCCTGTCGGTGCCCAGCCTCGTGCTCCTGTCGGTCACTGCCTTCTTGATGCTGTTTACCATCGAGAAGACCTTTAACGAGATCTGGCGCGTGCGGGACCCGCGACAGGGTTTCCAGCGCTTTCTCGTTTACTGGGCAATCATGACACTGGGGCCCATTTTTATCGGTGTCGGCTTTCTCATCTCGACTTACGTTGTCTCGCTGCCTCTCATCAGCGGCGTCACGGAATCCACCGGTATGCTGCGATTCATTCCTTTCCTGCTGAGCGCGGCAGCATTCACGCTGGTGTACGTCACCGTGCCGAATTGTGTAGTACCGGTGACGCATGGCCTGATCGGCGGCGTGATTGTGGCCGTCGCGTTCGAGATGGCCAAGGTCGCGTTTGCGAGGACGATGACCGGCTCGAACTTCGAGGTGATCTACGGCACGTTTGCGGCGGTTCCGTTGTTCCTGCTGTGGATCTACCTCTCCTGGACGATCGTTTTGATGGGTGCCGAGATCGTAAAGGGGCTCAGCGTGTTTCGCTTCGAGGGCGACGAGCGCGTCGAACCGCCGCTGGTACAGCTGTTGCTCATACTGGAACTTTTCTACCGGGCGCACCAGCGGGGCGACGTGATCTTCGAAAGCGATATCCGCACCCTGTCTTCGCGTATCGACGCCAGGGAGTGGAACGACCTCAAAGCCCGGCTCACCGACCTGAATCTCATCAAGGCGACCGATCGCGGCGGGCTGGTGCTGACACGGGACCTCAAAGAGATCTCGGTATGGGACCTGTATCAGGCCGTTCCGTTCGATATGCCGCAGGCGATCGGTGGCGATGCTTCCTGGGAACATGCCCTCGCGCAACGGCTTGCACGAATCGCGGAGCGCAACCGCGAGGATCTTGAGATCGACCTGGAATCGCTGTTTCGCAGCGCGGGCGACGCAGTCCGGGGAGACGGCTAGTGCGCGCCTGGCTACTGTGCGGACTCGTCTTGCTGTCCTCTTGCGCGAGACAGGGAGACTTCGAGGACGTCAGGGGCGGCACGCACCGTTTTGCCGATTACGATGGCAAGTGGGTCGTCGTGAACTACTGGGCGACCTGGTGTGGACCGTGTATCAAAGAAATCGGCGAGTTGAACGCGCTGGCACGCGAGCATGCCGGGCGCGTGGTCGTCCTCGGTGTGAACTTCGATGAGCCTGCGGTCCAGCAGGGGCTGGAGGCGGCCAACAAGATGGGTATCAAGTTCCCGGTGTTCGCGGCGGACCCGGCGGCGAGGCTCGGGATCGACAAGCCCGAAGTCCTGCCGACGACTTACCTGTTTGCCCCGGGCATGAAACACGTCAAGACCCTGGTCGGGCCCCAGACCGCACAGACTATCCTCGCGCAGATCGATCCTGGCGCGTGACGCCTTCAGGTACGCTCGCTGCGTACCGTCTCCACGATTCGCGCAATGATCTCCGTGACACTGACCTCGGTCGTCTCGTTCGTCTTCCTGCAGGTATATTCGACCACGCCGGATTCGAGTCCTCGATCACCAACGACAATACGATGGGGATAACCGATGAGTTCGGCATCGGCGAACTTGGCGCCGGGGCGATGGCCGTCCCGGTCGTCGAGCAGGACTTCGATGCCGGCGTCGATGAGGCCTGCGTATATCTCGTCTGCCGCCTTTTGCACGGCCTCTGATCGATGGGCATTCACGGGAATCACGACGGCCTCAAACGGGGCAAGGGCTGTCGGCCACACCATTCCCTTGTCGTCGTGATATTGCTCGATCGTTGCGGCAACGAGACGTGAGACGCCGATACCGTAGCAACCCATCATCATCGTCGCGGCCTTGCCGGATTCGTCCAGTACGGTTGCGTTCATTGGCTTCGAATACTTGTCGCCCAGCTTGAAAATATGCCCGACCTCGATCCCACGTTTGAATGACAGCGTGCCTTTGCCGTCGGGGCTGGGATCGCCTTCGAGGACATCCCTCAAGTCGAGTACGCGAGTGGCGCTCGCATCACGTTGCCAGTTGACGTTGATGTGGTGATAGCCGTCGCGGTTGGCGCCGCAAACGAAGTTGGCGATCGCGGCCGCGTCTCGATCGACGAGGATCGGCATTTCAAGCCCGACGGGGCCGAGCGAGCCGAGTCCGGAGCCCGTGGCTGCACGGATCTCTGCCTCAGCCGCCATGGTCAGTGGCGAGGCGACTTCTTCGGCTTTCGCCGCCTTGACTTCATTCAGTTGGTGGTCGCCGCGCAGCACGATTGCGATGAGGGGCGCCTTCGCGCCCTTGACGATCAGTGTCTTGACGGTCTGCTTCGCGTCGACGCCGAGCAGGTTCGAGACGGCCTCGATGGTCCGGGCATTGGGCGTCTCAATTGTTTCCATTGGCGCAGGCGCTGTGCTGTCGGGTGAGGGGGCTGCAGACTCGGCCATCTCGATATTGGCGGCGTAGTCACTTTCATTGCTGAAGGCGATGCGATCCTCGCCGGCATCGGCCAGCACGTGGAATTCCATCGACGCGTTGCCGCCGATGGCACCGGCGTCGGCGATCACCGCCCGGAAGTCGAGCTGCATGCGCGAGAAGATGCGGGAGTAAGCGTCATACATATTCCGGAACTCCGCGTCGAGGCTTTGCTCGTCGAGATGAAAGGAATAAGCATCCTTCATGATGAACTCGCGCGCGCGCATAAGGCCGAATCGCGGCCGCGTCTCATCTCGAAATTTGGTCTGCACCTGGTAGAAGTTGACGGGAAGCTGCTTGTGGCTGCGCAGCTCGCTGCGGGCGATTTCGGTGATGACTTCCTCGTGCGTCGGACCGAAACAGAACTCGCGCTGGTTGCGGTCGAACAGCTTGAGCAAGAGCCCCTCGTCGTACTGTTGCCAGCGACCGGACTCCTGCCACAGTTCCGCCGGCTGGATGTTCGGCATCAGTACTTCCTGCGCACCGGCCCGATTCATTTCCTCGCGCACGATCGCTTCGATCTTTCGAAGTACACGGAGTCCGATGGGCATCCAGCTGTAAATGCCGGACGCGAGCTTTTTGATGAACCCGCCGCGAATCAGCAGGCGATGCGATGCAATCTCCGCATCCGAGGGCGTTTCCTTCAAGGTGGAGATGGTATATCTGGAAGCTTTCATGCGTTCGTCGTTTCTTCGTTTGGCGGTATCTTAGCATTACCGTTGCCCGCCGGACCGACATCGGGCAGCAGGATTCACCAACAAAAAAGGCCGCAAAAAGCGGCCTTTTCGTGACTGACCTTGAAGGTCAGACCATTTCTTTCAGGCCTTTCAGCGGCAGGACTTTCACCTTGGTGCTTGCCGGCTTGGCGGCAACGTCCATCAGTTCGCCCGGACGGAACGGATTGGGCACGCCCTTGCGAGCCTTGCGGGCAGGCTTCTTGACGGTTTTGATCTTGAGCAGGCCGGGGAGCGTGAATTCGCCTGGGCCGCCTTTCTTGACGTGGCGCTCGATGAGCGATGCCAGTTCGTCGAATACTGCGGTCACCTGCTTCTTGCTCAGGTCAGTGCTGTTGGCGATCTCGGAGAGGATGGCGCTCTTGGTATATTTTTCTTTGATTGCAGGCTTCTTCGGTGCAGCTTTCTTAGCGGCGGGCTTGGCTTTCGCCTTCTTTGCGGCCATTCGGTAAATCCTTGTTATCAATTGATTGAGTGAAGTTCGTGTCGACGTAAAAAGCGGGCTTTCCGCCCCGGCTTTTTGTGGTGCTCTTTATAGCTGATTGCCTATTTTGTCGCAATAGTCAGGGCCGGTTGGTTGACGAATTGCTTGCCCGCTAGAACCATCCGCCACCCCCGTACACTTTGCTCCTGTTTTTTCGGGCCAAACGGGTGCCCGGGCAACGCGTGAAGTGTGGCGAGACGATTCGATTGGGTTATAATGCGCGCCCGCTTGGGCACCGCTTTGGAAATATCGACCGGGGGTCCGGCGTGAAACGAGGAAGACACCAATGCCAATCTACGAATACCAGTGTGCTGCTTGCGGCCACAAGCTGGAGAAACTACAGAAAGTTTCGGATGAGCCGCTGACGGTTTGCCCGGCGTGTTCCGAGGCGAAGCTGAAGAAATTGGTTTCGGCAGCCGGGTTCAGGCTGAAAGGCGGTGGTTGGTACGAGACAGACTTCAAAACGAAGGCCAAGAAAAACGTCGCCGGTACTGACGCCGCTTCGTCGACGTCGACGAGTGCCGGGGCGGGCGACAGCAGCGAGAGCAGCAAGTCTTCGGACAGCGCCAAGTCGACGGGCAGCACCGACAGTTCGACCGCGTCATCGAGCTGACGCAAGACCAATACTTCGAAAAACACACGAAAGAAACCAGGGGTAACGACATGCGGAGCCACTATTGTGGCGAGTTGCGGGAATCCCACCTCGGCGAGGAAGTCTCGCTGTGTGGGTGGGTTCATCGCCGCAGGGATCATGGCGGGGTGATCTTCCTCGACATGCGGGATCGCGAAGGAATCGTCCAGGTTGTGTTCGACCCGGATACGGCCGAGGCGTTTGCGCTCGCAGACCAGGTGAGGAACGAGTTCGTCCTCAACATCAAGGGGCGCGTGCGCTCCCGCGATGAGAATGCCATCAATCCGCGCATGCCGACGGGCAGGATCGAGGTGCTCGGGAGCGAGCTCGAGATCCTGAACCGCGCCGAGACGCCGCCGTTCCAGCTCGACGAGTATTCCGAGGCGGGTGAGGACGTACGCCTTCGCCATCGATATATCGATTTGCGCCGCCAGGAGATGCAGCATCGCCTGCGCCTTCGTTCCGCCGTCGCCTTGCGCGTGCGGAACTACCTGGACGAAAAGGGCTTCATCGATATCGAGACGCCAATCCTGACCAAGGCGACACCGGAAGGTGCCCGTGACTACCTGGTGCCGAGCCGGACACACCCGGGCCAGTTCTTTGCGTTGCCCCAGTCGCCGCAGCTCTTCAAGCAGTTGCTCATGATGTCGGGCTTCGATCGTTACTACCAGATCGCCAAGTGCTTCCGTGATGAAGACCTGCGTGCGGACCGCCAGCCGGAGTTCACGCAGATCGACATCGAGACGACCTTCATGAGCGCCCGGGAGATCATGGCGATCGTCGAGGACATGCTTCGCGTCATCTTCAAGGAGACGATCGGCGTCGAACTGGAACCGTTCCCGGTGATCCCGTATGCGGAAGCCATGGGCAAGTACGGTAGCGACAAACCGGACCTGCGATTCGACCTGCCCTTTGTCGAGATCGCAGACCTTTTGACCGACGTCGAGTTCAAGGTCTTCAGCGCACCGGCCAACGATCCGGCGTCACGGGTCGTCGCTTTGCGCCTGCCGGATGGTGACCGGCTCAGTCGCAAGAACCTCGACGACTATGTTCAGTTCGTTTCCATCTACGGTGCCCGGGGACTCGCGTATATTCGCGTCAATGACCTCTCTGCCGGCATGGACGGGCTGCAATCGCCGATCCTGAAGTTCCTGCCGGAAGCGACGGTGAAACAGATTCTTGACCGAGTCGGTGCCGCCGACAAGGACGTGATCTTCTTCGGGGCGGACAAGGCGAACATCGTCAACGACTCGATGGGTGCGCTGCGCTGCAAACTCGCCGAGGACCTGAACCTTTACACACGGCAATGGGCGACCTGTTGGGTTACCGATTTCCCCATGTTCGAGAAGGATGCAGCCGGGAACTGGTCGGCGTTGCACCATCCGTTCACGAGCCCTGTGGGCGACGCCGACGAGATGCTCGCCGATCCCGGCGGAACGCTTTCGAATGCCTATGATGTCGTCATCAACGGTTATGAAGTCGGTGGCGGTTCCATTCGTGTGCACCAGATGGCAGTGCAGCAGAAGATCTTCCGCGTGCTGCGGCTTTCAGAGAATGAGGCGAACGTGAAGTTCGGTTTCCTGCTGGATGCGCTCCGATATGGTGCACCGCCTCACGGTGGCCTCGCGATCGGGCTCGACCGCCTTGTTATGTTGCTGGCGGGTACGACCGCAATCCGCGATGTCATCGCGTTCCCGAAGACGCAGACCGCGGCATGTCTCATGACGTCGGCGCCGAGTGAAGTCGACGAGGCGCAACTCCGTGAACTCAATATCTCTGTCAACAAGAAAGTCTGAACATCGAAGGTGGTGAAGCAAAGTGGCTGGCCATAGTAAATGGGCGAACATCAAGCATCGCAAGGCAGGACAGGACGCGAAGCGCGGAAAGGTGTTCACCAAGATCATCCGTGAACTGACAGTCGCCGCCCGTGACGGGGGCGGCAACATTGAAGACAATCCGGCGTTGCGTACGGTGGTCGAGAAGGCCAAGGCGGCGCAGATGCCCAAGGACACCATGGAGCGAGCGATTGCGAGAGGCGCCGGCGGCCAGGATGGCAGCGACCTCGCTTCGATTTCCTATGAGGGGTATGGGCCCGGCGGCGTCGCCATCTATGTCGAGACCATGACCGACAACAGGAACCGTACTGTGGCCGAGGTACGCCATGCGTTCTCGCGTGCCGGGGGCAACCTCGGTACCGACGGGTCGGTGGCATACCTGTTCGACAAGCGCGGGCAGATCTACTTTGTGCCCGGCACCGATGAAGACAAGCTGATGGAAGTAGCGGTGGAAGCAGGCGCCGAGGATGTGCTGACACTGGACGACGGTTCGGTGGAGGTCATGACGCTGCCTGAAGACTTCCACGCCGTGCGCAACGCGCTGGCCCAGGCCGGGTTCGAGGTCGAGTCTGCGGAGGTCGCCATGGTGCCGCAAACTGTCACAGAGCTTGATGTCGAGACGGGCGAGAAAGTGCTTCGGCTGCTCGAGGCACTCGAGGATCTCGACGACGTCCAGAACGTCTACACCAACGCAGAGTTTCCTGAATCGCTGATGGAAGCGTGATCCGGATGCCGGGTGTGTTAATCTAGGGCAAACCCTCACCCGATCAAGACATGACCCTCATTCTCGGCATCGATCCGGGTTCCAGGATTACCGGCTACGGCGTCATTCGCGCGCAAGGCAGTCACGTTACCTATATCGCGAGCGGGTGCATCCGCACCAGCAGCGGTGAGATGCCCGCACGACTCGGTGAAATCTTCGAAGGCGTCACTGAGATCATCGAACATCACGGCCCGGCAGAGGTGGCAATCGAGCGCGTGTTCATGGCGAGGAGCGCAGATTCGGCACTCAAGCTCGGGCAGGCAAGGGGCGTTGCGATTGCAGCGGCGGTGAGTCGGGGCCTGCCGATACACGAGTACGAGGCGCGTAAGGTCAAGCAGGCCATCGTCGGCACCGGCGCGGCGACCAAAGCCCAGGTCCAGAATATGGTTTCGCGGCTTCTTTCCCTTGCCGGTGAACCCCAGTCGGATGCCGCCGATGCCCTGGCGATTGCGCTGTGCCACACCCAGTCGGCGCGCAGCTTCGATCGCATCGGCGCAGCCGACGGATTCCGTCGCGGGCGCCTTGTGTCCCGCGGCCCGGGCGGAGCAGTGCGAAAATGATCGGACGACTGCAGGGCAAGGTAATCGACATCGAAAGCGGACAACTGCTTGTTGACGTGGGTGGCGTTGCGTACGAGGTGGACGTGCCGCTGGCGACCAGCCTGCGTCTCGCGATCTCTGAAGAAGTCGTGCTCCATACGCATCTCGTGATTCGCGACGACGCCCATGTACTTTTCGGATTCGAGACCAAGCCGGCGCGGGCGTTGTTCCGCGCGCTGCTCAAGGTCAATCGTGTCGGTCCCCGTCTTGCGCTGACTATTCTCTCCGGCATCGAGGTGGACGCGCTCGTGTCATGTATTCGTGCTGGCGACACCAAGGCGCTCGCCCGCGTGCCGGGTGTCGGCAAGAAGACGGCAGAGCGCATGATCCTGGACTTGAAGGACGCGCTGCCGGATATTGCCGTTGCCGCGGCGAACGTCATCCCGCTGCCCTCTGCGAACGACAGGTTCGCCGACGCTGAATCGGCGCTTGTCGGCCTCGGTTTCAAGCCGCAGGAAGCCGCGCTGGCACTCGCGCGCGTGGAAAACCAGGAAGCCGATGTCGAGACGCTCATCCGGGAAGCGTTAAAAGCGCTCGGTTAAGTGTGGCAAACTGGGTGGAACTGTCCATGAAGGCGTTAGCATGATCGAGTCAGACAGACTGGTCTCTCCCGAGGGCGCCGCGGGCGAATCGAGCCAGGACTGGGCCATTCGTCCGAAGACGCTCGCCGAGTATCGCGGCCAGGACCAGGTGACCGAACAGATGCGCATCTTTATCGATGCCGCGCTGGCTCGCAAGGAAGCGCTGGATCACACGCTGATCTTCGGGCCGCCGGGCCTGGGCAAGACGACACTCGCGGGCATCATCGCGAGTGAAATGGGCGTCAACATGCGCGCGACCTCGGGCCCCGTCATCGAAAAGAAAGGCGATCTTGTCGCCGCGCTGACCAACCTCGAGGCGGGTGATGTGCTCTTCATCGACGAGATACATCGGCTTTCGCCTGCGGTCGAGGAGATTCTGTATCCGGCGATGGAAGACTACCAGGTCGACATTACGATCGGTGAAGGCCCGGCGGCCAGGACGCTCAAACTGGACTTGCCCCCTTTTACCCTTGTTGGGGCGACGACACGCACGGGCCTGCTGACTTCGCCGCTTCGTGACCGCTTCGGCATCGTCCAGAGACTTGAGTTCTATAACGTGACCGACTTGCGAGAGATCGTGCTGCGCTCGGCGCGACTGCTTGGCGTCGAGACCGATCAAGACGGTGCGCACGAGATCGCGAGGCGAGCGCGTGGTACCCCGCGGATTGCAAATCGCCTGCTTCGCCGCGTGCGGGACTATGCCGAGGTGCGTGCGGGTGGTTCGATCACGCGGGAAGTCGCCGATGCGGCACTCGACATGTTGAAGGTGGACAAGAGCGGGTTCGATCATATGGACCGTCGCCTGCTTGCGGCAATGATCGAGAAGTTCGATGGCGGGCCTGTCGGCATCGACAGCCTTGCCGCCGCGGTGGGAGAAGAACGTGACACGATAGAGGACGTCTACGAGCCGTACCTGATCCAGCAGGGGTTCGTCCAGAGAACGCCGAGGGGGCGTGTGGCCACCCGCCATGCCTACCTTCATTTCGGCTTCCCCGTGCAAGGCAGCGGGGAGCTCTTTTCACGAGACCCGGAGTAGTAAGCCAGTGAATGAACCGATTTCCATCATCGAACTCGTCCTGAAGGCGAGCATCATCGTCCAGGTTGTGATGGGCCTTTTGATGGCGGCGTCGATGACGTCCTGGATCATGATCTTCCAGCGATTCTTTACGCTCGGGACCATCAGCCGCGAAGCCATCGAGTTCGAGACAGAGTTCTGGTCCGGCAAGGACCTGCGCCAGATCTACAAGGATCTCGAGGAACACGAAGACACGCCAATCGGGCTGCCCGCGATCTTCCAGGCCGGATTCAAGGAGTTTTCCCGGTTGCGCACACAGTCGGCAGACCCGGACCGCGTGATGCAGAACGTTCATCGGGCGATGCGGGTGTCGATGTCTCGTGAAGAGGAACGGCTCGAGCGCCATCTCGCCTTTCTCGCGACTGTCGGTTCCACAAGTCCTTATGTGGGCCTTTTCGGTACGGTCTGGGGAATCATGAACTCGTTCCGGGGCCTTGCGACGGTGAACCAGGCCAGCCTCGCGGTCGTGGCGCCGGGCATATCGGAAGCACTCGTCGCGACGGCGATGGGCCTGTTCGCGGCGATTCCTGCCGTTATTGCGTATAACCGCTATGCAGCCCAGGTGGAGATCATCGTGAACCGCTTCGAGGCGTTTACCGACGAGTTCAGCAGCATCCTGTACCGGGCCATCAACAACTGATACGCGAGGAGGCCGGTTACCGTGGCCAAGGCAGAAAGACGCAAGCCCATGTCGCAGATCAACGTCGTACCGTATATCGACGTGATGCTCGTGCTGCTCGTTATCTTCATGGTGACGGCACCGCTCTTGAACCAGGGTATCGAGGTGGATTTGCCGGACGCTACCTCCGGTCCGATCAAGGTGGACGAGAATGAACCATCACTGGTGGTGTCAGTCAAAGCTGATTCAACCTATTACATGAATGTCGGCAACGATGAAGAGGCTGTCCCGCTCAACGCGATCGGGGAACGTGCCGCGAAAATCATTGCCGCAAATCCGGATATCAAAGTGCTCGTGGAAGGCGACGAGAGTCTGCCGTACGGGGTGGTGATCAATCTCATGAACGTACTGCAAGCCGCCGGCGCAGCGCGGGTCGGGCTCATCACGGAGCCGCCGGGCAGTTAGGTATGGATCGTTCCACTTCCTACATCCTGCCCTCGTTTCTCGCGGCGGCATTCCATGCCCTTGTGATTGTGGCGCTGCTGTTGAACTGGCAGCGTACGCCCGAGGTCGACGTCACACCGGTCGAGAAGTACTACATCGACGCCGCCATCGTGTCGGAAAACCCTTACAAGGCGAAGGCACGCAAGGTGGCTGCGGCCCGAGAGAAGTCCCGCCAGCAACGAATCGCTGCCGAGAAACAAGCCGCGGCGCAACGCGCGAGGGAAGCCCAGGCACGAAAAGAGAAGGCCCGGGAACAGGAAGCTGCTCGCGAGGCGGCAGAAGCGGCCGCAAAGAAAAAACAGGTTGAGCAGACCGCGCCTGACACTGCGCCGGCCCAGGATGAGGCGTCGTCCCCGGACTCGATTGACGAGACCGAACGCGTCCGGATGGAACAGAGCCTCGCACTGGCTGTGATGGATGAGCAGGAATATCGCCGTGCTGTCACCGATGACGAAAAAGCGATGGCCTATGTCGCCCAGATCCGCAAGGAAATCGTCCAGAACTGGTCAAGACCGCCGAGCGCACGCAACGGGATGCAGGCACTGCTCAAAGTCCATCTCGTGCCGACCGGTGAGGTTGTCGATGTCGCGGTCATCGAGTCCAGCGGCAACGACGCGTTTGACCGGTCGGCGACGCAGGCGGTTGAGAAGGCGAGGCGTTTCACGGTGCCGACCGATTCTCGCCAGTTCGAGAGAAATTTCCGGGAATTCGAGGTGCTTTTCCGGCCCGAAGACCTGCGGCTGTAACCGCATACTGCAGAACACAGGATGTCCATGATTTCACGCGCCATTACCTTGTTCCTCTTCCTTGCATGCATCGGCTTCAGTGCACGCGCCGAATTGCGTATCGAGGTCACCAAAGGTGTCGACAATGCCGTGCGCGTTGCGGTTGTCCCGATGGCGTGGCGGGGACCCGGCACCTTGCCGGAGGATGTGGCCGATATCGTCGGCGCCGATCTCACCCTCAGCGGGCGGTTCGAAACGCTGCCGGTGAAGCAGATGCTGAGCCTGCCCAATGAACCGGACGAGGTGTTTCCTCGCGACTGGCGCCTTCTCAAGGTGGAATATCTCGTCATCGGTTATCTTGAGCCGGGTAAGGACAAGGCGTACCGGCTGCATTTCGCCCTCTACAATGTCTTCAAGCAGGAGGTCGAGGAAACGCAGGTCATCGAAGGCGATTCGGACGAACTTCGTGACATGGCGCACTACGTCAGCGACGAGGTGTTCCACAAGCTCACCGGTATTGAAGGCAGTTTTTCCACCCGGATCATGTATGTCACGGCGACCGGACCGGTCGACAACCGGCGCTACCAACTCAATATCGCCGATGCGGACGGACACCGCGTGGAGACGGTGCTGCGCTCGACCGAGCCTGTGCTTTCCGCGACCTGGGCGCCGGACGGCAACCGGATTGCGTATGTCTCGTTCGAGCGTGACGGACGTCCCGGTATCTATATGCGTAACCTCGAAACCGGCGAGGTGCAGCAACTCACCCGGTTTGAGGGACTGAACGGTGCACCTGCGTTCTCGCCGGACGGCAAACAGCTGGCGCTGGTCCTGTCGAAGGACGGCAGCCCCGACATTTATGTCCTGAATCTCGAAACGCGGCGCCTTCGCCGCATCACACGACACTACGGCATCGACACGGAGCCGTCGTGGACACCGGATGGCAAGCACATCGTCTTTACCTCCAACAGGGGCGGCCAGCCGCAAATCTACATGATCTCGCTGGCCGATCTCTCGATCGAGCGCCTCACCTTTGAGGGTGACTACAACGCCAAGGCGTCCATGCTCCGGGACGGTAGCGGACTCGTTATGGTGCATCGGCGTGACGGCATCTTCCATATCGCCATGCTGGACCTGAAGCGAGGGCGCCTCACTGTGCTGACCGAGACCGCACTCGACGAGTCGCCCAGTATCGCGCCAAATGGAAGTATGCTAATTTATGCGACGCTGGTAGGGGACGAAGGAATACTGGCTGCGGTGTCGATCGATGGTGGTGTGAAGTTCAATTTGCCGTCTTCCGAAGGCGACGTGAGGGAACCGGCGTGGTCTCCCAAAAAGCGAAAGATTTTTGTGCCAATCAGCAAATAACCGACTGAAATTTCGAGCAATGTGACGCTTGTCACGTGAACTCGTCGTCTGTTTTATGGTTTAATCCGTAGATTGCGTAAGTAGGAGCTAATCATGGGAATTCTCAAGATCCGTGGCGCGTTACTGGTGTTCCTGGCAACCCTGGTGATGGCAGGATGCACGTCCACCAAGACCGAGGATGAGTCGGCGGATACGATGCAGCCGATGACCGAACAACCCGAGACAGTGCAACCGGCAGAGCCCGCACCGGCGCCGGAGCCGGTCAAACCGTCCGTCAGCACGCGGGACACGCTCCTTTTCCCGATCAACGACGTTGATACCGAAGAGCTGCCCGGCATTTTCTACTTCGACTTCGACCAGGCGATTGTGAAGCGCTCAGGCCATGCCGAGCTGAACAAGCACGCAAAGGCGCTGGCTGACGACCCGTCGCTTCGAGTCCGTCTCGAAGGTCATGCGGACGAGCGCGGTACCCGTGAGTACAACCTGGCGCTCGGCGAACGCCGCGCCAATGCCGTCAAGGCATACCTGATGTCGCAGGGCGCGCTGGCGTCGCAGATCGAAGTGATCAGCTACGGCGAGGAGAAGCCTGCAGTCGATGGCCACAACGAGGCTGCGTGGGCGAAGAATCGTCGGGTACAGATCGTCTATAAGAAGTAAACGACACTTGCGGGCAACGTGATGATCAATATCCGCCCGTATCGAAATGGTGTGACCGGCCTTTGGCTCCTGGCGGTCACGCCATTTTTGTTTGCGGCTTCCAATCCTGTCGCGGTCGAATCCCGATCGAGCCAGGCGCCGTCATCCAGTGAGGTGCCGTACCAGGCGCCCGTCGAGGATAACGCGCC
>JAGRIN010000208.1 GCA_020443245.1 Pseudomonadales bacterium | reverse complement strand
GGACACGAGACAATCATGGCTGCTCGGACCGGACAACGAGTACAAGCGTCACCCGGATCGCGATGGTTTCTGCGCGCAGGGACACTTTCTCACTGGTACATTGCTCGCGGACAGGATCGCCGGCCGGATCGAGCCTCGCGATGCGTAGACTGCTCACGCTGCTCCTCACTACCGCCCTTGCCTTCACGGCAACCGCGGACCCCTTGTTCGAATCGGATGCACCGCTCGCGCTCACCGTCACGGCCGATCTGTCGAAGGCAGAACGTGAACGGGACAAAGAGGCCAAATATCCGGGCACGGTCCAGATTTCCGGCAAGCAGTTCGAGGTTGACGTCGAATTGCGTGGTAACCGCCGGCTCAATCCGCAAATCTGCCGGCATCCACCGCTTCGTCTCGACTTCAGGAAGAAGGAAATCGACGACACGCTGCTGGATCACCAGAACGATATCAAGCTCGTGGTCCAGTGCCAGCCCGGCAGCCGGTTTGCGGACTATGTGCGGGCGGAGTTTCTGGTCTACAAGGCGATGAACCTGCTGACGCCGCTCAGCTACCGCGTCAGGTGGGTCGATGCCACCTTCGTGGACACGAGCGGCCGCGGCGAACGTACTGAAGGCGCTTTCTTCGTCGAACGCAAGTCTCGCCTCGCAAAACGAAATGAACTCGATGCAGCAGACCTGCAACACATCAGTGTGGACCAGCTTGCGGCAAAGCACGCGGCGCTCGTCAATCTCTTCCAGTACGTCATCGCGAATCCCGACTACTCGCTTATCGCGCCCCCGCCCGGAGACGACTGCTGCCACAACGCCAAGCTGCTGACGGATGGCAAGGGCACGTTCGAGCCGGTGATCTACGACTTCGACTCGGCCGGCGTCGTGGACGCAAGCTACGCGGTGCCGGCAGCAGGACTCGGCATCCGGCGAGTGACCGACCGCACTTATCGTGGCTACTGCATCCACAACGAAGCGCTCACCGGGGCGCGCGCCGCGCTGCTTCAGAAAGCACAGCAAATCATCGGACTGTTCAGGGACGATCCACTGCTGGGGACAAGGCAAAAGAACCGTTCAACCCGCTTTCTCGAGAAGTCCTTCGAGCATCTCACGAAAGACCGCTTGTTCGAGCGCTACATCGTCAGTCGATGCCGGTGATTCGCCCGTAGCGTGTAATCGTCCCGCCCCCGTCCTTGCCTTCATCGGCGATCACGACTGAGCCACCCGGCATCATCACGATACCTTCGGCCTGGTGATGGCCGTGCAAGGACTTCGATAGTACAAGACTGCCGTCTCGTCCGAAGAGCAGGAACAACTTGCGCTTCGCATCCACAATGTAGATGTAATTCGGGTTGCTGTAGATCCCCGACGCCGTCAACCGCTTACCGCCTGCAATCCTTTCAGTCGGCCACTCGGCGAAACGCGACGCAGCCTTCTCGCCGGGAACGTAGCGATAGATCAGGAGTTTGTGCTTGTCAGCTTCAAGATAATTGTTCTTGCACAGGATGAGCAGCGCATCGTCATCCCAGGTCAGCCCCTCGATTTCACACACGTCACCAAGACCGGTATCGAACTCGTCGTACTCTGTGGTGCCATCCGGGGCGGGCTCGCCACGACTTCGATAGAGCAATCCGTCACTCGTGATGAGGAAGACCCCCACGGGACCCAGGGCAATACCCTCGAAGTCGCCTTTCACCGGTGGGCTGCCGAATCGCAGCGTCGTTTCCACGGCGCCACTTGAGAGGTCGACCGAGTAAACGACGGCCATCTCGTCTGTCACCGTGAGAACGTGTTGTGGGTCGCTGACTGCGAGACCCGAGACTTCCCGTAGCGCTTTCGGCAATCGCCAGCGGTCGACATCCGCGTTGCCCGCTTCATCGAAAAAAACTGCATGGAACGTCACGATTCCTGCGAGTATCAAGATCGTGAGGCTGACGATATGCTTACGGGTCATCGATCTCGACCGGCGGTTGCGGCAAGTCCGGGCCATCGTCTGCCGGGTCCTGGCTCATCCACTGGCGTGTGAACCATCGGTTCACAGACACTTCCTCGCCGTAGTCGATTTCCCAGAAGAACAAGATGAAGTAATTGAAGATCACCGACACCACCACCGTAATCTCGAGCGCCTCGATGCCGGCGGCGAGCCCGGCGCCGATCGCAACGAAGATGTAGATGGCATCAAGACTGTCGTCCAGCGTCAGGCGAAACCGTACGCCGGCTACGATACCGGCGAGACTGAAGGCCAGGGCGAGGGAGTTCTGGATGATCATCACGATGCCCGCGACGACCATCGGCAGCAGCAGGATCGTCAGCACGAATGATTGCTCCCTGCCCTTTCGACGTCGCGCGCCCATATAGATCCATGCGACCGGCTCCATCAGGACCAGCACCGAGACCAGGGCAATCGCCAGCCGGATCGATTTTTCAACCGGCTCCCAGTTGATCGGCGTGATCTTGCCGCTGACAAATTCGCTCATGCCACTCTCGAGCGAATCGATGCCGCCAATCGGCAGGTAACCCCGGATGCCTGGGAAAAATTGCAGTATGGCAATCGCGATGAGCCCGACGATGAGGTAGTAGGCAGTGAGTTGCACTATCGGTTTCGCGGATTTCATCTCGATGCTGTTTCCAGGGGTACGGGTGGCATCGGGCAGTCTAACGAATCGGCAATGGCTCGCACCAGTTCCGTCTCGACCGGCGCGACGACGCCATCGGCGGCTACCGTGGCCATGCAGGCCTTCAGCACCTTTGGCTTGCGCAGCGGTTTGAGCGCGGCAAGGCGATCCAGCGCATCGTTCAGCCTGGTCAACGTCAACATCGACTTCTCCACGAGTTCGATATCCATCTCGAGCATCGCACGTCCTGCCTCGAACGCCGACGCGGGATCGAGCGACGAGGAGCGATCGCTAAAGGCAAGCATCGAGAGCAGCGTGGCAAGCTCCGGCGCGAGGCGGCCGAGGCTATCGTATCGCGGCCGGGAACGTTTGTGATCAAACGCCTCACCAAGATGTTTGACCACGAACTTGCGCAGTGCCCACTCGGTCAGTCCCACGCGCCCGTCGGCAGCGATGAGCGCATCGAGGTTCGCGGTAAACGTCTCATACTGCTCGCGAGAGAGTTGGCGCAGGCTCGGCATGGCGAGTTCCAGTAGCGGCAAGCGCATATGCGGCATAATCTCGCCCTGGTGGCGGGAAAGCGCCTGAAACCGCTCGAAGACGAGCGGGTCCGCCGATGCAGCAAGATGCTGACGCTGGCGTTCGCTGACAAGCACGTCGCTGTCCAGCAGCATGAGATAGGCCACTGCGCGGGCCGAGTAAGGCTCACGCGCCGCTTCAGCGAGCGAGCGCGGCAGGCTCGCGAGAATCCCCTGCCCTGCTTCGACATGAATTTCCCCGACCCTGTCTGCGGCCTCACTTACCCCGGTGCCGGCGCGTGCACCCCCGGAAGCAAACCCGGCAACCACCGTATCCTCATCGGGAGACGGCGACACCTGTTCGATGAACCGGCCATCCCAGGACGGTTCGATACGCAGGATGCGTTCATCCAGCGGCGGATGCGTTGCCATCAGGGAGGTGAATGCAAGTTTGACGCCCTGGCAGAAAAACGCATGGCTGATTTCCTCGCCGTGGCCGTCGGCGACAAGCGAGCCGCCGCTGTAACCGCCGATTCGCTTGAGCGCGCCAGAAATGCCGCCCGGATTGCGCGTGAACTGGACTGCCGAGGCGTCAGCCAAAAACTCCCGCTGGCGACTGACGGCTGCCTTGATCAGGTTGCCGAAAAAGCGACCGACGAAGCCGATGACCACGAGGCCAAGCCCGAACGCGAGCAATGCAGCACCACCGTCGTTGCGTCTCGATCGACCTCGCCCGCCGGAGCGAAGCAGGATCCTGCCGAGTATGGCCAACATCAGGATGCCGTACAGCACCCCCATGAGCCGGATATTGAGGCGCATATCGCCATTCAGGATATGGCTGAACTCGTGTGCGATCACGCCCTGCAACTGCTCGCGATTCAGGTTTTCGATGGCGCCCCGCGTGACGGCGATCACCGCATCCCCGGGCGCGTACCCCGCGGCGAAGGCATTGATGGCCGGATCGTCCATCACATAGACCGGCGGGACCGGCGTACCGGAAGCGATGGCCATTTCCTCGACGATATTGAGCAGGCGGCGTGCTCCGAGATCCCCGCCATGGTCGACGAGAAGTCGCGCGTTCATCATCTCGGCGACAACCTGCCCGCCCTTTCCCAGCGAAACGATCCTGTACAGGCTGCCCAGGCCGATGAAGACCAATACACCGAGACTGACCAGCGCGAATGTCTCCCAGCTATATCGAAATGCTCCGGTACTGACCGTATAACTGTTGTTGTAATTCGCAATCGCGAGGACCAGCAGGTTCGTCAGCACGACGATGCTGAGTACCGCCGCACCGAAGAACATGACCAGGTATTTTGTCTTGCGACGCGCCTGGTCCTGCGACTCGAAAAAATTCACGGCGGCAGGTCAGAACGATACTTTCGGTGCCGCCTGGATCGCCTCGCTGTCGGCAAATTCGAGCAGCGCCGCATCGGCCGCGTGCCCGAACATCCCCGCCAGCAAGTTCTGCGGGAACGACTGCTTGTAGGTGTTGTACACCATCACCTGGTCGTTGAACGCCTGCCGCGCAAACGACACTTTGTTCTCGGTGCTGGTCAACTCCTCGCTGAGCTGTGCCATGTTCTGGTTCGCCTTGAGGTCCGGGTAGGCTTCGACCACGACGTTGAAGCGCGCAAGCGCGCTGCCGAGCACCTGCTCCTGGCCAGAAAGCTGTTTGATGGCATCGGCATTGCCCGGATCACCCGCCGCAGACTGCAGTAATGTCGCAGCAGCATTGCGCGCCTGCACCACCGCCTCGAGTGTCTCCCGCTCGTGCTTCAGGTAGCCGCGCGCCGTTTCGACGAGGTTCGGTATCAGGTCGTACCGGCGCTTGAGCTGTACTTCAATCTGCGCGAACGCATTCTTGTAGCGATTTTTAAGCGCAACGAGCTGGTTGTAGATCGCGATCGCCCAGACCACGAGGCCGATAACGACAACGAGAAAAACGATGGTCCCGATATCCATGGCGTCATCCTATTTCTGGTATTTTTCTTTCCACTCGGCATAGGGCATGCCGTAGATCCTCTCCCTCGCCTCTTCATAATCGAGTTCGATTCCTTTATCCTCGGCGGCCGCCTTGTACCACTTGCTGAGACAGTTGCGGCAAAACCCGGCAAGATTCATGAGGTCGATGTTCTGGACTTCCTTGTGCTCGTCCAGATGTTCCACAAGGCGCCGGAACGCGGCTGCCTCCAGTTCCGTTCGAGTCGCATCGTCCATACATCGTCTCCCAAAAATAGCAGGTCTATACCTTACCATGACGGACTTCAAAATCGGCCAGCGCTGGATCAGCAACGCCGAACCGGAACTGGGTGTCGGTTACGTCATCCAGACTGACGAGCGCGTCGTGAGGCTGGTGTTCGAACTCGCCGGCGAGGAACGGGCGTACGCGCTCCGCCAGGCACCACTGACCAGGGTTCGCTTCAATCCCGGCGACGTGGTCGCGACCCGGGACGAGATCCGCATCAAGATCCGCTCCGTCTCCGACCGGGGCGGCATCTACGTCTACCATGGCGACTACGCGGGCACCGAGACGGTCATCATGGAGACCGAACTCGACCCGAACCTTCGCTTCTCGAAGCCCGAGGATCGCCTGCTCGCACGGCAAGTGGACGAGAACCACTGGTTCAACCTGCGCTATCACTCGCTCCTGCACCGGGCCCGGCTGGCAGGCGCGCAGTCCCGGGGCCTTTATGGTCCGCGCGTTGCACCCATCCCACACCAGTTGTATATCGCCGCAGAGGTCGCCACACGGTTTGCGCCTCGCGTGCTGCTCGCAGACGAAGTCGGTCTCGGCAAGACCATCGAAGCGGGCCTCATCATCCACGAACAACTCCATACCGGACGCGCGGCCCGTGTCCTCGTGATCGTTCCGCCGGCACTCACGTTCCAGTGGTTTGTCGAGATGATACGGCGCTTCAACCTCACGTTTACGGTGATGGACGAAGCACGCTGCGAGCAAATCACTTTCGACAACCTGCCCGAGGAATTCAACCCGTTCGACGCACAG
>JAGRIN010000207.1 GCA_020443245.1 Pseudomonadales bacterium | reverse complement strand
TCACTGCGACGCGCGACACGTGATTGGTATTCGTGACCGGCAGGGCGCGTTTGCCGAGAAAATCGCACTGCCGATTGACGGCGCGATCGAGGTGCCCGACGCCATCAGCGATGAGCTGGCGGTCTTGCTGGAGCCGCTCGCGGCGGCGCTCCGCATCACGACCCAGGTTCCAATTGGCGCTGACGATCGTGTGCTGGTGGTCGGGGCCGGTCGTCTCGGTATCCTGGTTGCGCAGGTACTCGGCAGGCTGACGCGTCGCCTTGACGTACTCGTCAGGTCCCCGGGACGACGCGCGAGCTTTTCGGGGCAACCGGTGACGTGCGTAGAAGTTCCCGTCGGCCGTTATGATGTGGTGGTGGAGTGTTCGGGCAATCAGGCAGGATTTCAGGTTGCGTGCCGGCATGTGCGTCCCCGCGGCACGCTCGTGCTGAAGAGCACCTATGCCGGCAGGCTGGACATCGATGCCAGCCCACTCGTGGTCGATGAGATCACCGTCGTCGGTTCGAGGTGCGGCGACCTGCGTGCGGCGATCGATTGGCTTTCAAACGCGGATATCGACCTCTCGCACCTGACCTTCGAGACGTTCAGTCTGGAGGACCATGCCGCGGCCTTTGAAGCGGCTCGTCGACCTGCACCCTACAAGGTCTTGTTCGCGCCTAATTGAAGTCGTCGGTGAACTGTACGGTGGGGTCACCGCTGCCGCCGTCCGGGTTGGCGACGTAAACGCCGTAGATACCACTGTTGGCGACATCGATTCGCATTGGCCCGTACAACACGGTCTTGGTCGCGTAGTTCGTAACGTACAGGTCATATGTGCCCTCCTGGAGTGAGAGGGCCTGGGAACTCGTCGAATTCGGGATCTCTGTCAGCGAGGAGATACGCGGCGAGACATCGGTGACGGCAACACCCGGGTCAACGATGTAAATATCGACAGGCCCGGTGCCTAGTGCTGCGTTCGTCGCAACGACCCGGGCACGGGTCGCAATCCGGCGAACGTCATCGACATGCAACTGCGCGTAGTGCGTATCATCGAGTCCGACAACGGCGAGGGTATGGAACGACCCGGTGACCGGCGTCAGCGACTCGGTATCCGAGAGCACGGTGGCGGGGTCGCCCGCCGGCGTCACGACCAGGTGCGCAATGGGCGTCGGCGTCTCGACATAGTCGCTCACGCCGGCATACGCAATGCCTGACGCGATCAGCGTACCATCGGCGTATACATCGAGGGGGCCCTGGTCGGATGTCAGGTTGGCCACGCGGACGGCGGAAGGAAGGGGGTCGTTGGCAAACGGTGACGTAACGGTGTCGCTTACGGTCAGCATTCGCACGCGCTCGCTACCGGGCCCGAAGTAGTCCGCCAGCACGATGAGGCCGCGTGTTGCCGCAGACAACGAAAAGTCGCCAGAGGTCCACAGGATGTCGTCCGTCACACTGTCCCTGACAGTAATCTGGTAGTCGCCGGCGTCGTAGCTCGCGAGCGCTGAATATTGGTTGAACTCGAGTGTATCGGTCTCAATCACACTGCCGCCCTGCATCAGTTCGACGTTGACCGGATTGTCGAGCGCCGTGGCCGCATTCATGAACTGGAGTTCGACTTTGCCTTCAACCGATGTCTGGGTAAGCGGCGGGTTGTCGATCCGGATGAGGGTCGGGTTGTCGAGGGTCCCGGTCAACACGGTCGTCAGGTCACGGTTGATGTCGGCCCGGACGACCTCTCTCGTCAGGATATTCACTAACTGGGTGCCGAACTGGTAGTTGACCGTGTAGTAAAGGTTGGCATCCGGCAGTATCTGGAAAAAGCTGGATGACGATTCGAAATTCTGTGACGTCCTGGCCGTGTCGTTCACATAGACATTGAGAGCAGGAGAGTCCGGTATCAGGTTGACGACGCGCATGAACGCGGTCGGCACGGTGAAAGTGGTGTATCCCTCGTCGTTTCCGCACGCCGCGAGCGCGAGGACAAAAGCAGCGACAGCAGCGCCTCGAAGAAATCGACTCATAAAATCAACAACTTATCTGTATGGATATACGCGCGAAGGCGCAACAATAATGGAAAAACGTCACAAAGTCTCCCCCGTGTCCCGTACCACGGACCGGAAGGCAATGATGCCGGCGGTCACGCTGACGTTCAGCGATTCGACACCATGTGCCAGTGGAATGTTCACGAGTCCGGTGCAGATTTTCCGGGTTTCGGCGGAGAGTCCGTGTGTTTCGTTGCCGAGTACGAATACGCGCCTGCCGTCCGAGGGAACTGCGCCGATCGTTCGTTCGCCGTGGGCGTCCAGTCCCAGGATCTCGTCGCCATCGTTTCGCAGTGCCGCCAGCACTGGCGCGATGTCCTCGCAATGGTAGACGGGAGTACGAAACAGAGCGCCTGCGCTCGACTTGATGACGAGGCCGTCGATGCGTGCCGTACCCTGTCTCGGGATGATAACGCCGGCGAGCGGTGATGCGCCGACAGCGCGAATGATCATGCCGAGGTTCTGCGGATTCGTTACCCGGTCCACCGCGAGAAGTTCGCGGTTTACCGCGCTGGACGATGCGAGCGAGTCGGCTGGCCGGTAGTTGGGGGCCTCGACATCGATCGCAACGCCCTGGTCCTGTCGGCCGTTTCTCGAGATGCGTGCAAGCGCCTCGCGGGTATGCCGCTTGACCTCTGCACCGCGCGAGCGGGCGAGTTGCTCCATTTCATCCAGCACGGCGGCGGGGCGGTTGGAGGCAGCGAGGTGCAGGCAGACGGGTCGGATATCCGGGGCCTGAAGGGCCTCCATGACGGGATTACGTCCGAACAGTGTGAGCAGTCCGTCGTAATAGGCCTTCTTTTCCCGGTATCCTTGCGTGCTCATCATCTCTCCTCCGGCGCGATACTACACCACGAGACAGGGACTCGCCGCCCCGGAGACTCGGCAGGTCGCATTTGCCTTCGGCTGGCAATTTGGCGTCGCTAGACTGCTCCCGGTGTGATTTCGGAAATTGTCTATGCCGACTGACAGACTGTTACCTCACTTTCGCTTCCTATGCCTTGTCGCGTTGCTGCTGGCGTCGACCCCTGACCTGCTGGCCGCAGGGCTTCATGGCGACCAGGAGGCCCTTGCACGCGTCGATCGTATGTACGCGCGCCTTGGCGGCAAGGCGCTCTGGGCGGGCGCCCGTTCGCTCCACACCATCGAGCGGGCGCGCGATCCGAAATACGGTGACGGCATCGTCGCAACCTACTGGCGCAATCTCGAGGCGCCAGGCGAACGTGTGGAGTACCGAAGCGCTGACCTGAACCTCGTGTATGCGTGGGATGAAGAAGGCGGGTGGATGATGCGGGATGGCAAAGTCACCGACTTTACCGGAGATGAGATCCGGGAGCGCGCTGCCTCGTGGCGGGGTGATCTCTACACGTTGTTTCACCAGTTGGCTGCAGGAACCCGCAATCTTGAAGTTCGCTCATTGGCGCCTGACGGTTTCGATGTGCTCGATGAAGCCGGAAGCAAGATGGCCGAATATCATCTCACCCGGGATGGCGATCTATATCGCTGGCGCCAGTTTCAGGGTGACACGCCGACCAGCTGGGTCTATGGTCCCCATCGCAACTTCGGGGACGTCAGCTTCCCGGATTGGGGCACCTCGTCCGACGGGGATTGGGGTTTTTACTACCTGGCGGTGGAGCCGAGCGACAAACCGTTTTCACGAAATGCGTCGACTCACAAACCGAAAACCGAGTGGCTGGGTGGTGCCCTTCATCCGGACAATTGCGATAAGCCCTGACTTTCCGTTTCAGTTTGCTAAAATCCATTGATCTTTTCCCGGTTGGGGAGGCCATGCGTCGACTCTTGTTCGTGTTGCTCACCCTCGCGTCGCTGGCCAGCTTCGCGGATGAGCCTCGGCCGCTGCGTGTCGGTGTCTCCATCGACTTCGAACCAATGGCGTTCATCGTCAGCGACGAGGTGCAGGGCATCGAGGTCGACTTTGCGCGTATGCTTGCTGCCCGCATCGACCGTCCGCTCGAAATCAAGATTTATGCCTTCAAGGACCTGATCGACGCGCTTGAGTCGGGCGAGATCGATATCATCATGTCAGGTATGTCGATCACCGATGAGCGCAAGGAACGCGTCCGTTTCTCCGAGCCGTATATGGACATCGGCCAGATGGCGATTGTCCGGACCGAAGACGCGAGCAAGTTCGGCCAGCCGAATGCACTCAATACCGATGGCCTCAAGGTCGGCGTTCACCAGGGAACCACTGGCGAGGCGTACGTCCTGGACAACCTGCCGCATGCCAACATGATTGCGTACGAAGGCGTCGAACAGGGATTGGCCGCGCTCAGGAACGGTGACGTTGATGTCTTCATTCACGATTCCACAACCAGCTGGCAGCTCTCTCGCTCTTTCGTCAACGACAACCTGATGAGCCTGAACCGGTTTCTCACCAAGGAATCGATCGCCTGGGCAGTACGAAAGGATGACCCGGAACTGTTGACCACCGTCAACCTGATCCTGAAGGACATGAAGGCGCAGGGGCAGGTGAGCGATGTGATCAATCGTTGGCTGCCGGTGATTCCGGTTACGCTCTAGCGTTGAAGTCGCGATTTTCCACGCGGTTTGGCTCAGGAAAATATCCCGTGAAGGTACCACCGCCCATCCGGCGGGATGAGATGGTGGAAAACCCATAGCAGTGCGCCACTGCGCTGACGTGCAATGTAGTAGTCCCGGCCGATGGGTTTCGACAGTGTTTGCTGGTCCCACCAACCGAAGTCGATGCGCTCCGGTCCGCGCAGCAGGACAAGCCTGCCGTCGAGACACGGCTCGCCATCCACGACGTTCAGCGCGCGCGGCGTATTGAGCAGGAAGATGGGGCGGGGGTTTTCGTCGACGTCGTCATAAGGGACCGGCAAGGGTTTCTGGCCGATACGGACAGGACGCCAGGCTTTCTCAGGACGATGGTCGCTGACGATCGAGAGACCGAACGCACTGCCTGGCCCGAGCCGTGCATTCAGCATGTTGAACAGGTGATCGGTATTGGCTCGCGCACTCCGGCTGTCGTTGTTCGTCCCGTCTTTCCCTGCGAACGATGTGCCGTGGAACAAATCACCGGATTCAGCACGTAGTGGCGAGAAGCGGTTGACCGTGAGGGAAATGCTGTCGATTTCGCTGACGTCTGTCACCTGGTCCAGCCTGAGCTGCGTCAGGGGTAAGAAGATGGCGGGATCGTTCTCGGCGTTGGCGAGATAGACGCTGAAAGACCGGGCGGGATGACTGCGATGCATGAGCTTCCAGGAGAGGTAACTCGTGCCGAGCTGGCGGCCGAGCATGTAATCGCAAAGCTCGCCCAGCAGTCGCCGGATGGGGAAGAGCAGGGGGCCTTTGTCGGTGATGTCCGAGAGAAATGAAATTTCACTGTGAAAACGCGGTTCCGGCTGGATGTACTTTCGTGGATCAGGCTTGCGGCCGACAAGTCGCGCGAGGTAGTCGGAGAAATAGACCCCGAATCGCCGGGTGAGCCCACTCTCCGGCAAACGCAGGAGTTCGCCGATAGTGCAGATGCCCATTTGCGCCAGCGATTTGGCCACGACATCATCGACGTCCAGTGCTTCGATACGACCCGGTGACAGCGCACCTGCAACGTCACCGAGATTGTCATCGAGCCGGCTTCGCGCGTGATACAACGCGGCAAGCGGCGTACGGCTGACACCGATACAAGGTTCGTAGCCATGATTCGCAAGTCGCGTCGAAATCAGTGTCTTGAGCCGCGCCAGGCCCTTGAAGAGACGGAGGCAGCCGCCGACTTCGAGCAGCAGGCTGTCGGGCGACTTGATGGAAACGTTGGGGGTGAACTGGTATGCCCAGCCTGCAAGTTGCGAGAGCGCCCGCGTCTCTTTTTGTGTGTCGCGTTCGAACGCGATGACGTGTTCGCTGAGCGTGTAGGCGGTATCCATGTTGTTACCAGGCAGAATGCCGAGGTCGATCGCGGCGGCATTGAGGCGGCATACCCGGGCGCGCTCCACGACAACGGCAGGTTTGTCCGCGTCCTCAGCAGAAAGCCCCCGAAGAAAGACCTCAAGCGGCAGTTGCGGGAAATACAGGCAGAGCCAGAGCGGCTCTTCAGGAGAGTTTGAAGTCATTGCCGAGTCCTTTGTCGTCCTTT
>JAGRIN010000206.1 GCA_020443245.1 Pseudomonadales bacterium | reverse complement strand
AGGAAGCGGCAGCGATAATCTGGTCTTCCGGCACGATGGTGTTGGAATTGACGCCGGCGACGATATTCTTGATCGCGCCCTTGCCCGAGGTCGTCAGCAGCACCTTGGAAACACCCTTCGACTTCAGGTGCCGGGACAGGCCGTCCGCGTCACGCCACGCACCGGTGCTGTCGATAACCAGCGCATTGTTAATGCCGTACTGGGTGTAATCGATCGACTCCGGGTCGCTGGCATAGATGAACCGGATCACGTTGCCGTTGCACACGAGCACCTGGTTCTCTTCGTCGACACGGATCGTCCCCTGGAACCCGCCGTGCACGGAATCACGACGGAGCAGGCTGGCGCGCCGGTTGAGGTCGAGCACCGGATCTTTCGGTGGGCGCAGGACAACCGCACGCTGGACGAGATTCTGGCCACCGCCGGTCTTCTCGACCAAAATGCGCGTCACCAGGCGGCCGATACGACCGAAACCGTAGACCACGACGTCCATGGACTCGTGGGAGATGGTGTCCTTGCGGCCGATGATGCTTTCACACTCTCGCCGGACATAAGCTTCCATCGACAGGCCTTCGTCGTCCGCCATGTAGTTGGAAGTCAGCTTGCCGATGTCGATGTGGGCCGGACCCAGGTCGAGCCTGCAGATGATCTCGAGGATCGGGTGCGTCTCGAACTCCGACATCTCGTTGTGTTCGATCTGGCGAACGAACCGGTGCGCCTTCATGAGGTCGATCACCGACTGGTTGTACAGGGGAACGCCATGAATATAGATGATGATGTTGCGACGGTAGAGTCCGCCGATCATCGGGATCATCTCTTCCGCGAGTGCCTCGCGTTCCTTCCAGTCCGCAAATGCGCCTTCAAGCCCTGGTCGTGCCACCGGTTGTTCCTCTCGTTCGTGCTGTCGTGAGTTCGTGTGCGAAAGTGGCCCAGAGACACGCCATGCGATCCGACGCCGCGAATTTTGTCTCAAAATTCACGGACATAGCACCCCATGCGACCTACCCCGCTGCCACGCAAGCATTATCGAATCTCAGCCCCTGAATCGCAATCCAAAATGGGGACAAGCGGCCGCTTTCCCCGTCCTAAAGGTCGATTTCGTTGATGAACATCAACTTTGCGGTGGTCGCATGGTCTCGAGGTGCAACACGCCTTCGTCCTGGTCAATCCGGAACTGGAAGTGCCGCAGGAAGTTCATCCCCAGAAGGCCATCGATCCCGGCGGGTAGCGGCAACTGCAATCCGCCCACCGCGAGTTGGCTGATCCCGGTGCCGCCGAGCGAGAGTCGGCCCAGCGTCACCACCGGCGCCTCGACCACGCCGGACGCGGTCGCGAAATACTCGCGCCGCCCGGACAACGCATAACCGAGACGCTCCAGGACATCGGCATCGAGAACGGTCATCGCCGCACCGGTATCGATCAAAAGACTCACGTGCCTGCCGTCGTCAACGAGTGCGTCGACGATGAACTGGGTGCCGGCAACCCGCAGCGGGACCTCTTCGAGTGAGGCGCTGTCGAACGTGTCGCTCGCGGCGGCCTTGGCGATCAACTCCCTCGCCTGCGCGCCGTACTGAGGATGGTTCTGGATCTGCGCGAGCGGAGACAGCGCCGAGTCCGGATCACCGGCACGGAGTCGGAGCAATCCCAACTCGAGGAAATAAACCGGCAGTTCGGGCAACGCCAGCGTAATGTTCTCGTAAATCCGGTCGAGTTCCCCGAACCGGTTCGCCGCGATGAGTTCGCGTGCCGCACGATCCGTCGCTTCGCCCAGCTTCGCTTCCAGCGCCGCCTCATCACCGGCAGTTCGCACCAGCAGTGCTGCCGCCAGCAGGTCATCCACCGCCTGGCGCGGCAAGTCCAGTTCGAGGTGACACGCCGCGCGATACATTACCGTGTCGAAGGACTCCCCGTTTGCCTGCTCGAACGCCGCCAGTGCATCGAGGCGCGCCGCAGCGGATTCGCTGCTGTGTGTCGAAACAAACTGGTGAAACTCGTCCCCGCTTGTCCGCGGCGAGACGTCGTCGGGCGCGATGGCCGGCGCCGCGGGTAACGGTGCCGGCACAGGCACGGCGAGATGTCTGCCCGTTTCACGCAGGTCGCGCAAATACCAGCCGCTGGCCAGGCCGATACCGAAGAGCAGGAGACTGAGAAGGAAGGTTCGCACGCAGCGATCGCTCGTGACGACCGCTAGCGATGTGTCACAAGGAAGTCATCGGGATCGTCGCGCGTTACTTCCGAGCACCGCCGGCCCACGACGCGTTCGGTCTCGGCAGGTGAAAGCTCGAGCCAGACGGCCGCGTCGAACAGCGAATCGAACACCTTGAAGTCAATCCCGGTGTGCCCCATCAGCGAGCCATAGACACGTCCCGTTCCGTAGGACAAAGGAGTCGGCACGACGTAGGCGATTTGCTTCGGCTGGTGGGTCAGCGTTTGCCACTCGATGTCGTAGCGTTCGGCGAGGCCCTTGATCTGGTCCAGCGACACGCCGTATTCCGTTACCTCGGTGAGGTCCTGGAATTCATTGTAGTCGCCGACCTCGTCGCCCTGCCGGCAGATTTCATCCCACTCGATGTGCGCGACGCGTGACTGTGCATCGCCATAGCTCCCCCACACCTTCTTGTACACGAGGCGAAGGTCATGATGAATGTCGAATCGATATCCCAAAAGCACTGCACTCCACTGCGGGGAAAGGGGTCTGCGCTTGCGTTATCGCGTCAAGCGAGTAATCTTCTTACCCTTTTCCCAAGGCCACCATTTTGTCGGTTTCACCCGGTAAATTCAAAGTTCCGCGCGCGCCGGGCGACCGGTGGCGACTCGCCAACCTGCCTGGCAGCGGACTGTCTCTGACCGTCGCGGATGCGGTTTCCGGCAGCGGTCGGTTCGCGCTCGTCATTGCCGAAGATATGGCGGCGGCCGATCGTATCCGTCGCGAACTCTCCTGCTTTTTGGGAGGCCGTCATGACGTGACCCTGTTCCCTGATTGGGAGACGCTCGTCTACGACAGCTTCTCCCCGCACCAGGACATCATTTCGGATCGGCTCGCCATCCTGAACCAGTTGCCGGAGCAACGCGGCGGCGTGCTGATCGTTCCGGCCACGACACTCATGCACCGCACGGCGCCGAGAGCGTTCGCGCTCGGCAGCAGTCTCGTGCTGGATACCGGGCAACACTTCGATATCGGCGTCATGCGTCGACAACTTGAGGCCGCCGCCTACCGATGCGTCGAAACGGTCTACGAGCACGGCGAATTTGCCGTCCGCGGCGCCATCATGGACATCTTCCCGATGGGTTCGAACGCACCCTACCGGCTCGACCTGTTCGATGACGAGATCGAGTCGCTGCGAACGTTCGACCCGGAAACGCAGATGTCGATACAAAAGGTCGACAGCATTCGACTGCTGCCCGCGCGCGAGTTCCCGCTCACCGATTCAGCCATCAACGATTTCCAGGACCGGTGGGCACAACGCTTCGATGTCGACCCACGCAAGGCGCCGGTGTACCAGGATGTGTCGGCCGGGCTTTCGCCCGCCGGTGTGGAGTACTACCTGCCGCTGTTCTTTGACAAGCTGGAAACGCTGCTGGACTACCTGCCGGCCGACCCGCTCGTGTTCGTTACGGAGATCGACGATACGCTTCGCCGATTCTGGGACGACGCGCACGCCCGTTACGAGAACCTGCGATACGATGTACAAAGGCCGATACTGCCGCCAGAGGACATCCTCCTTTCTCCGGACGAACTGCTTCGGCGCTGCAATGAGTTCGCGCGTATCGACCTGCGGGTCGAACAAACCGATCACGCGGACATCCTGGACTTTGCGCCGCTACCGGACGTTGCCGTCAACGATCGCAGCCAGCATCCGCTCGCCAATCTCGCGCGCGTGCTCGATACCGCGGGCAGCCGGATACTGATCGCCTGCGAATCGAGCGGTCGCCGCGAGGTAGTCGACGAACTCCTGCGCAGCGAAGGGATGAACGCGGAAGTGGTGGCCGACTTCGCCGCGTTCATCGACGGCGACGCGCGGCTCGCGCTCTCTGTCGCACCCCTGGAACGAGGCTTCTTCCTGCCCGACCAGCAGGTCATGCTCCTGACCGAGCAACAACTCTTCGGCGAGCATGTGCTGCAGGAACGCCGTCGCGAGCGTCAACGCGACAACGCGGCCGAACTCGTCATCCGGAGCCTCACCGAACTCCGGATCGGCTCCCCTGTCGTGCATATCGACCACGGCGTCGGGCGCTACCAGGGCCTGCAGACGCTGGAAGTCGACGGCCAGTCCAATGAGTTCCTGGTTCTCGAATACCAGGAAGGTGCCCGCCTTTATGTGCCGGTGTCTTCGCTGCATCTCATCTCGCGATACGCTGGGACCGAAGAGGCGCTCGCACCGATCCACCGGCTCGGTGGCGATGCCTGGGAGAAGGCCAAGCGCAAGGCGGCCGAGCAGGTTCGCGACGTGGCGGCAGAACTCCTCAACATCTACGCACGACGCGAGGCGAAAAAGGGCTTCGCGTATCCGGCGCCGGATGAGTCTTACGAAAAATTCGCGCGTGCGTTCCCGTTCGAGGAGACGCCTGACCAACAGCTCGCTATCGAACGCGTGATTGCCGACATGACCGCACCGAAGCCGATGGACCACCTGGTGTGCGGCGATGTGGGGTTCGGCAAGACGGAAGTCGCGATGCGCGCGGCATTCCTCGCCGTCCACGCCGGCAAACAGGTGGCCGTGCTCGTGCCGACCACACTGCTGGCGCAACAGCATGCGGATACCTTCAAGGATCGATTCGCCGACTGGCCGGTCACCGTGGATACGATTTCACGGTTTCGCACAAAGAAAGAACAGCAGACCATCGTCGACAAATTGAAAGCCGGCACGCTCGACATCGTGATCGGCACCCATGCACTGCTCTCAGACGACGTCGAGTTCAAGAACCTCGGGCTCGTTATCATCGATGAAGAACACAGGTTTGGTGTCAGGCAGAAAGAACGGCTGAAGTCGCTGCGCGCCGAGGTCGACATCCTGACGCTGACCGCGACGCCCATTCCACGCACGCTCAATATGGCCATGTCGGGCATGCGCGATCTCACCGTGATCGCAACGCCGCCGGCGAAACGCCTCTCGATCAAGACGTTCATTCGCCAGCGCAGCGACGGCCTGGTCAAGGAAGCCGTGCAGCGCGAACTCATGCGTGGCGGGCAGGTCTACTACCTGCACAACGAGGTCAAAACCATCGAAGCGACCGCACGCAAGGTCGCCGAACTCGTACCGGAAGCACGAGTCGCGATCGGTCACGGCCAGATGCGCGAGAGGGAACTCGAACAGGTCATGTCCGACTTCTACCACAAACGCACGAACGTGCTGGTTTGCACGACGATCATCGAGACCGGTATCGACATACCCAATGCGAACACCATCGTGATGGATCGCGCAGACAAGTTCGGACTGGCGCAAATCCACCAGTTGCGCGGCCGCGTGGGCCGATCACATCACCAGGCCTACGCCTATCTGTTGACGCCGCATCCCGGCGCGATGACGGCCGATGCCGGCAAACGCCTAGAGGCCATCAGCGAGGCGGAAGACCTCGGTGCGGGCTTTATTCTCGCCACACACGATCTCGAAATTCGCGGCGCCGGCGAACTGCTCGGCGACGACCAGACAGGTAACCTGCAGACCGTCGGCTACTCACTGTTTATGGAAATGCTGGATCGCGCGGTGAAGGCCATCAAGGATGGCAAGACCCCGAACCTGGACAGGCCGCTTCGCGAGGGCGTCGAAATCAACTTCCGCCTGCCGGCTTTGATACCGCAGGACTACCTGCCGGACGTCCATCACCGGCTCGTCCTCTACAAGCGGATATCCAATGCCGAGTCCGACGACGCGCTGCGCGAGTTGCAGGTCGAGATGATCGACCGGTTCGGCATCCTGCCGCAGGCAACCAAGACGTTGTTCCGGCTAACGAGCCTCAAGCTGAAAGCCGAGGCACTCGGCATCAAGAAACTCGATGCGGGCCCGAAGGGCGGAAAACTGGAATTCGACCAGGACACCCCCGTCGATCCGGGCAGTATCGTGCAGCTCGTCCAATCGGAGCCGCATCGCTATCGTCTCACGGCCGCGAACCAGCTATCCTTCGATGAGAACATGGAAAACCCGGAAACCCGATTCATGAAAGTCGAACG
>JAGRIN010000205.1 GCA_020443245.1 Pseudomonadales bacterium | reverse complement strand
GCAGCGTTGTTTCTTTCACGCGGGTCAGTGGTTTCTCGAATTTCTGGCCATGCCAGTTCTCCATCATGGTCTGGCTCGACGAGCCGAGCCCCAGGATGAACCGACCACCCGACAGCTTGTGCAATACATGCGACGTCGAGGCGAGCACGGCGGGTGTGCGGGAGAAGACCGGAATGATCGCAGTCCCGATGCGGCACCGCTTCGTTGACATCGCGACCGCCGCCGCCGTCGTCAGCGCGTCCACGCCTGAACTGTCTGCAAACCAGAGATCGTCGTAACCTTCAGCTTCGGCCCACTTGGCCATTTCAATTGTCGGCTCGACGCCACGTGGGTCGGGGAGTGTCAAAGCGATTCGTTGTGGCACTGCCATGAGAGTCTCTTCCTGTTTCTTGTTGGTGTTCGGTTGGCCTATTCTACCGACTGGCGCCAAATCCGGGGATTTGCGAGATCAGCAAGGGACGAGAGTTCGATGCGCCATGGTTCAAGGCTGATGACGCCGAATTCAGGATCGCCGCTGCCGTTCGGCCAGAATGCGGTCAGGTCATACCCGAGCGGTGGCGGGGTCGACTCGTAGAGTGCCCACACTCGGTCCTTCGTCTCCTTGTCGTCAGCCCAGGTGGCCTTGCAGTCCGCATAGACTTGCTCTTGCGCCGCATCCCAATACGTCAGTGAAACGAACGGGTTGCGTTCGATGTGCTTCGATTTGTGGGAATGGCGACCGGTTGCGATCCAGCCATGATGGCCCTCCCATATGGGATGAAGAATTCGCGAACGCGGCCTGTCCTGTCGGTCGATCGTCGTGAATGTGCACCAGACAATACGGCTGACGCGGTCATGAAATTCTTGTTCGATGACCGAAAAGTTATCCAGTTCCATGGAGGCCTTCCTTCAAACGATATCTGCGCCGGAGATCCGTTCCCCACCCTCGAGGCCGGGGCGGACCAGGTCTTTCTTGTTCCTTCTGTCGCGCTCGTATTTGTTCGCCGTCGTATAGATCGGTTCCGACAGTGTCCGCGCCCCGAAAGAGCGCTGGACCTGCAACTCGCTCGGCGTACCGTAACTCGTCGACCGTTGTCTCGGGATACGCCCCAATCCGCGAATGATCGCTTCCATTTCTTCCGGCGACGTCTCCTGGCCATGGCTTGCGCCGGCTGCACGCGTGATGGTCTCGTTCATCAGTGTTCCACCGAGGTCATTGACACCGGCGGCGAGACAGGCACGGACACCTTCATGCCCGAGTTTGGTCCACGACGCCTGGATGTTTTTGATGACCGGGTTGAAGGCCAGCCGCGCCACCGCATGGATCAGGATGGCCTCGCGGAAGGTCGGTCCCTTTCTCGCGTTCCCTTTGAGGTACATCGGGGCTTCCATATGGATGAACGGCAGGATCACGAACTCGGTGAACCCGCCGGTCTTCTCCTGCAGGGCACGTATCCGCAACATGTGCCGCGCGACGTGCTCGTAACGTTCGATGTGACCGTACATGATTGTCGCGGTCGTATTGAACCCGACACTGTGCGCGGCCTGCATCACGTCGAGCCACTGGGATGTATTGATCTTGTCGGGGCAAAGTGTTGCGCGCACTTCATCGTCCAGGATTTCCGCAGCTGTCCCCGGCAACGTCCCGAGTCCCGCTTCTTTCAACTGACCGAGAAAGTCTTCGAGGCTGACCCCGAGCGTATGCGCTCCCTGCCAGACTTCCAGCGGCGAAAACGCGTGAATGTGCATGTCCGGCACAACCTGCTTGATCGAGTGGCAGATGTCGATATAGGTCTGCCCCGTGTATTCCGGGTGAATCCCGCCTTGCAGGCAAACTTCGCTCGCGCCTCGCTCCCATGCCTCGACCGTGCGGCGCATGATCTCCTCGTGCGAGAGATCGTAGGGTCGGCCACGCAGGTTCTCGCTCATCTTGCCCTTTGAGAAGGCGCAGAACTGGCACTTGAAATAGCAGATGTTCGTATAGTTGATGTTGCGGTTGACGACGTAGGTCACTTCGTCGCCGACGAGGGAGGCGCGGACACGATCTGCCGCCTGGCAGATGTGCGTGAAGTCATCCCCACGCGCCTTCAGCAGCCGAACAATCTCTGCTTCATCCAGCGCATCGCCCGCTGTCGCCTTCGCAAGAATCTCGCCAACGTCCTCGCTGGGGCGCGTCCTCGCGATTGCCGTCACGCGCGCAAGGTCTCCCTCGGGCGCCGTGACGACAGCGCCTGCGGACCACTCTTCGGTGCGCGCAAAGCCATGGCCATCGATGGCCTGGCGCACGAAGGGCGCCACGGCGGAATCCAGCCACTTGTCTGGCCGGACAGCATAATCGGGATAGATCGCGAGCCGCTCAACCAAGAGCTTTCCGGCGTTTCGTGTCTCGTTCGCCAGGTTGGTCAAGTGTGGCCAGGGCGCCTCGGGGTTGACGAAGTCAGGCGTTACCGGGGAAACACCGCCCCAATCGTTGATACCCGCGCCTACGATTTGTTCGAGAACACCCGGACTGAGATTTGGCGGGGCCTGGATGTTCATTACCGGCCCGAAGATGATCCGCGCCATCGCAATGGTCCACAGGAGTTCATTCAGGTCCGGTTCCGGCGCGTTCGCCATCAGCGTTTCGGGTTTGGCGCGGAAATTCTGGATGATGATTTCCTGGATATGGCCGAACGGGCGATTCGCCTCGCGCAGCGCCAAGAGCGATTCCAGGCGCTCGCGTCGCGTCTCGCCAATACCGATCAGGATGCCCGATGTAAACGGCACGGCGGCCTCGCCTGCCAGTCGCAGGGTTTCGAATCGACGCGCCGGCACCTTGTCCGGGGAGCCATGGTGAGGCATGCCCTTTTCAAGTAGTCGCTCCGAGGCCGATTCCAACATGATGCCCATCGAAACGGATACCTTGCGCAACTCAGCAAAGTCGTCAGCTTCGAGAAGCCCGGGATTCAGGTGGGGCAGGAGCCCGGTCTCTGTGAAGACAAGCTCCGCCATGTCGCGCAGGTACGACAGCGTGGAATCCTGCTTCATATCGGCAAGCGCTTCCCTTGCGGCCCGATAGCGAAGTTCCGGCTTGTCCCCGAGCGTAAACAGCGCCTCTTTACATCCGGCACGCGCGCCGTCCTGCGCTATTTTCAGCACTTCGTCAGGTGTGAGGTAAGGCGCCTTCAGTTTCCGCGGCACCTGCGCAAATGTGCAGTAATGACAGACATCCCGGCAAAGGTGGGTCAGCGGAATGAAGACCTTGCGGGAATAGGAGACGGTGTTCTGGTGCCCCTGGTCCCGGATTCCCGCAGCGACCTCGCACAGGGCACCGGTATCCGGTTCGTCCGCGAACGCAAGGATCTCATCGTCCGCAAGTTCTCCATGCCGGCTTGCCGCAAGCAGGTCCTCGATCAATCGTGTTGTCATACAGTTGTCCCCAGGGCAGGCGAGCTCGCGCCCCGCGCATCACCGATGCCGCGCTCGACGAGAAACCGCCAGGTATTGCTTGCGACCCCGCCGTCCCGCATCCGGACAATCGCGTCAGCGAGGTCGTCAGGTGTATCGATATCGAGCCCGATGCCAGGCAACTTTGCAACCGCGGCCTCAATGCCCGCCGATCGCGCGATCCGGAGGTGGCGCCTGAAACTGTCTTCACCGAAGCCGAACTCGATGCAGTCGGGCGGCGAGCACACGACGCAGTTGGAGCCGCCAAGGTCGCGCGCCGGGACGATCATGAGCGTCGTAATCTCTCCATCGAGCACAACTTCGAGTTCCTCCACGGTCGCAAGCGGTACGTCAGCCGGCAGGAACACCATGCGTTCCACGCCTTCGGCGGAAAGCGCTTGCGCGGTATGTTGAACGGCCGCGATCAGTCCTGTCTCTGCCGGCTCCGGGCGAACTTCCGCGCCGAATTCCCGCGCGATGGCAGCGACTTCATCGTCGGACGTGACCACAATGACCTTGTCGATAAGATCGCAGGTGGTCGCGACGTCAAGTACGTCCGATACCATGGCGCGGAACAGTTCGCGCCGGTCATCCGCGCCGAGGAGCGCGCCGAGACGCTGCTTCGCGTTCTTGAGTTGCTTGACGGGAATGACTGCGACAGTGCTCATTTTCGGTTCGGGAGGCGGCAGGTGCCGCCGTCGGGTTCCGGTGCTGCACACGTTACCATGACTGCATAGCCGGTGATAGTCGATGCGACGCGCCCGCCCGCGCCGCACCGTTAGCCCTCACAATATGAAGGGTTGTCTCAGCCCCAGCCTTCGGCTTCGCCCGGTTGCACGCCTTCATCGATCAGTCGTTCGGCCAGACGCGCGCGCTGGTAGGCGCCGTCTCCAAAGAGTACCTGGTTGTGCATCTGGCGTTTGAAGAACACATGAACGAAGCACTCCCATGTGAACCCGATACCACCATGGAACTGTACCGCACGCGACGATGAGAACACCGCCATGTCGCTGGCCGCAGACTTCGCCATGCGCGCGTATTGCATTGCCAGTTCCGGCTCCTCGTCGACTGCGCACGCAGCGTTGTAGGTCAGCGACTTCGCACGGTCTACGTCGAGCATCACGTTGACCAGCGGGTGTTTGACAGCCTGGAAAAAACCGAGGGGACGATCGAACTGGACACGCGTCTTGGCGTATTCCGTCGTCGTCTGCAAAAGCCACTCGCCGGCCCCGACCATGTCGGCACTCACCACGCAAAGAATCGAGGGCAATGCCTGGTCGAACGCCGCCCGGGCACTGCCCTGCGACACCACTTCCTGCGCGGCCGCGCCGTTGAATTCCACATGCGCCTGGTCACGGGTCAGGTCGATGATGTGATCAGGGACCACCTTGACGCCCGCCGCATCAGCATGAATCACATAGATACCGACGCCTGCGTCGCCGCGCGCGGCAACCACGAACATCTCCGCCTTCTGCGCATCCTGGACGAAGGAGGCGGTGCCCGTCAGTGCGCCGCCGGAAACGCTCACACTCGTATCGTCCGGGTCCAGCGAACCGCTCTCGTTCATCATCGCAATCGTCGCCGCACGGCCGCCGGCAATCTCGCCCAGCGCCTTCCTGGCTTCGTCAGTACCGCAAGCGCGCAACAGGAAAGTCGCGATAAATGTGGAAATCAGCGGCGAAGGAAACGCGGCGCGGCCGATTTCTTCCGCCAGTGCCACCGCTGCAACGAGCGGCATGCCTACACCGCCCGCCTCTTCAGGAACGCAGACCGCAGGCCATCCCAACTCGACGATCTGCTGCCAAAGCGCCTTGTCCCAGTTCGCGACGGGCTCGCGATTGACGTCGTAGTCGTGCGCGACCAGCGCATGAATCTTGTCTGCGCTTGCGTTATCAGTTAGAAACTTGCGCGCTGCATCGCGGAGCATCGCCTCGTCTTCACCAAATCCGAAGTTCTTCGGTTGTGCCATGATCGCTCCTCCTTACTTCGACTTGGGCAGGCCGAGGACCCGCTCGCCAAGGATATTGCGCTGCACCTCATTGGCACCGGCCGCAATCGTGACGCCGAAACTGTTCATGTACGCAAGCGGCCACTGCCCCTTCGCCGGCGCGTTGGGGTCCGCCACATACAGGCTGCTCGCCGCACCCTCAATTTCATACGCGAGCTTTGCGATGTCCTGGCCCATTTCTGTGGCGACCAGTTTGTACTGGAGCGGAATTCGCATGGGGTTGTCACAGAGCGCCTGGATTCCCCCGCGCCGCTGGTTCTGGCGGAAACCTTCCTGCCGGATGACCAGCTTCATGACTTCGTCGCGAATGTACGGGTCCTGCGCGGCGGATCGTCCCGCACGGCTGGCATGCCTCGCAAGATCGATCAACGATCGCGCACTACCGACGCCCGCGCCTTCTTCCTCCTCAGTTGACATACCGCCCGCAGACGGCGTTACCAGAACGCCCGCGCCACGTTCGTGCGCGAGAGTCGTCATCGCCACCTTCCAACCGGCACCGACCTCGTCCAGTCGATACTTGTCCTCGATAACAAGGTCTTCGAACAGCACTTCGTTGAAACCTGTCTCGCCAGTCATCTTGATGAGCGGGCGAACTGTGACGCCTTTGCCGAGCGCGGACTTGATCGGCACCACGAAATACGACAGGCCGTTGTACTTGTCGTCCTTGCTGGTACGACACAGCAGGATCATCCAGCTTGCGAAGTGTGCGAGTGAGGTCCAGACCTTGTGTCCGTTAATGACCCAGGTGTCGCCGCGTCGTTCGGCAAATGTCTGCTGGTTGGCA
>JAGRIN010000204.1 GCA_020443245.1 Pseudomonadales bacterium | reverse complement strand
CGCTGGATTCCAGGGATTCCGTGCCGGCCCGAATGCGCTGTTTTCGTTCGATGAGCCCATTGCGAACTCGTCCATGTTTGTCTTGCCGACGATGACCGCACCGGCCTCGCGCAGCTTGCGGACAACCGTTGCGTCATAGGGCGAGACAAAGTCTGCGAGCATTTTCGACGCGGCAGTTGTACGGATGCCCTCGGTACAGAAAATATCCTTGTGCGCGAGAGGGATACCCAAAAGCGGCCCGTTTGCTCCCGCCGCTCGCTCACGGTCAGCTGCCTCGGCCTGGGCCAGCGCCACTTCCGGCGTGGTCGTGATAAAGCAGTTGAGGTCCCCGGCGAGTCGGTCGATCCGCGCCAGGTAGTGCTTCGTGAGTTCGACGGAGGAATACTCGCCGTTTGCCATGTCCCGCTGCATGGCCGCGATACGCTTGTCGTGCATTACTCGACGACCCGTGGGACCAGGTAGAGGCCATCGCGCGTCTCGGGCGCGACCGACTGGTACTTCTCTCGTTCCACCTGCTCGGTGATGACATCCGGCCGCAGACGCTGGACGGCGTCCAGCGGATGGGACAAGGGCGCCACACCGTCGGTCTCGACGGCCTGCATCTCCGAGACCAGTGCGAGGATACGATTCATGCTCTCGATGTGGGTGTCGATGTGGGCAAGGTCGAGCTGCAGGCGAGCCAGGCTGGCCACCGTGCGGACGACTTCCGGCGTTACAGTCACACGTTCCTTCACTTGCACCCTCCGGTCAGAGGCACCGAATCCTAATGGTTTATCCATCAGCCGTCCATTATTGAGGACTGACCGGGTTTCAGGCATCTCGGATATCATAGGAGGCGACGGAGTGACCCTATTTTTCGGGCTCCGATCTGCTAAACTGCGCTGCAGCCTTGAGGAAATTTTCTGACAAATGATAGAGTTACGTGTTTTTCTGCAAGCGATTCGTAAAGGTGCGCCTGCCCCCCTGGAAGTGAATTCGTATGTTTAAACGTTTGAGGGGTCTCTTTTCCAACGACCTGTCCATAGACCTCGGGACAGCCAACACCCTGATCTATGTCCGGGAGCAGGGAATTGTATTGAACGAGCCGTCAGTTGTGGCGATACGGACCAACAACAACCAGAAGAGCGTCGCGGCGGTCGGCATCGACGCCAAAAGGATGCTCGGGCGCACGCCCGGGAATATCACTGCCATTCGGCCCCTCAAGGACGGCGTTATCGCCGACTTCCAGGTCACCGAGAAGATGCTCCAGCATTTCATCAAGAAGGTGCATGAAAACAGTTTCATTCGCCCAAGCCCAAGGGTGCTCGTTTGCGTCCCGTGCCAGTCGACGGAAGTCGAGCGCCGCGCCATCAGGGAGTCGGTAGTCAGTGCCGGTGCACGAGATGTGCGCCTGATCGAAGAGCCTATGGCGGCCGCCATCGGTGCCGGGCTGCCCGTCCATGAGGCGGTGGGCACCATGGTCGTCGATATCGGCGGCGGTACTACCGAGATTGCGGTGATATCACTCAACGGCGTGGTTTATGCACAGTCTGTTCGTGTTGGCGGCGATCGCTTCGACGAAGCGATTACGGCCTATGTGCGCAGGACGCAGGGCAGTTTGATTGGTGATGCAACCGCGGAACGTATCAAGCAGGAGATCGGCTGTGCATTTCCATCATCGGAGGTGCGCGAGATAGACGTTCGCGGGCGAAACCTGGCCGAAGGTGTACCGCGCAGCTTTACCCTGAACAGCAACGAAATCCTCGAAGCGCTCCAGGAACCGCTTTCGGTCATCGTGCAGGCTGTGAAGGGCGCGCTCGAACAAACGCCGCCGGAGCTTGCCTCGGATATTGCAGAAAGCGGGCTCGTGCTTACGGGGGGTGGTTCGCTCTTGCGTGAACTCGACCGCCTGCTCTCTAACGAGACGGGTCTGCCGGTCATCGTCGCCGAAGATCCGCTAACGTGTGTAGCGAGGGGCGGTGGCAAGGCGCTCGAACTGATGGACAGCCGTGGAGACGACTTCCTGTCCATTCAATAGCGGGGATGAGAAATCAAATCACTATTCCTCGAGGAAACAACGGTTGGTTACAAGCTTCTTGGGCTGGGGCTGCTTTCCCTTGCGCTCATGGCGACCGACCACCTCTCGAATTATCTTGATGATATCCGTGCGGCGCTGACGGTCGTCGTCACGCCCGTGATCGTGGCGGCTGACCTGCCGAACCGGACGGTGACAGGGCTGACGGAGATCTTCACCACCCGGGACACAATGCGGCGTCGAATATCCGAACTGGATAACGAACTCCTGCTGCTCCGGGCCAAGACCGAGAAGATGGCGTCACTCACCGCCGAAAACAATCGCCTCCGCGACCTGCTCGGCTCGGCAGCGAAGCTGCAGGACAACGTCCTGGTCGCGGAACTCATCGGCGTCGACCCCGACCCGGAACGCCACGAAGTGGTAATAGACAAGGGGTCCGTGTCCGGCGCGTTCGTAGGCCAGCCGGTGCTCGACGCAGAAGGCCTGCTGGGACAGGTGATCGAGGTAGGCCCATATATCAGCCGCGTGCTGCTGATCAGCGATGTTGCCCATTCAGTCCCCGTACAGGTCGTGCGCAGCAATCTTCGTCTCATTGCCCAGGGCACCGGGGTTACGCGCCAACTGGAACTGCTGCATGTCCAGGACACGGCGGACATTCGCGAGGGCGACGTGCTCGTGAGTTCCGGCCTTGGCAACCGGTTCCCGGTAGGCTACCCCGTCGGCGTGGTGAACCAGGTGGTTCACGACCCCGGCAAGCCTTTTGCCAAGGTGACGGCCACGCCGGCGGCGAAATTGGAACGCAGTCGTCACGTATTGCTCGTGTTTACGGAAGATGATGGAAGGAGTGGCTGACATTCGGGTCCCCGGTATCGTCGTTATCGCGCTGACGTTTGCCGTCGCGATGGTTTTTGGTGTCGTGACGTTGCCGGATTCAGTGCCGCCGGAACTCGGGTACCTGCGCCCGCAGTGGGTCGTGCTCGTATTGATTTACTGGGTGATCGCGCTGCCTCACCGCGTTGGCGTGATCGTCGCGTGGAGTGTGGGGCTCCTGGTCGACGTACTGCAGGGCGATCTCCTCGGCCAGCACGCAATCGCATTCATGCTGGTGGCCTATATCTCGGAGAGCCTCTACCAGCGCCTGCGCATGTACACCGTCTGGCAGCAGAGCATCATCGTCTTTGTCATCGTCGGACTCAGCCAGCTCATCAACTTCTGGATCGAGAGCATTGCCGGGGTTGCGGAGTGGAGTCTCTGGTATCTCATGCCTTCCGTCGTCAGCGCGTTGCTCTGGCCCTTCGTCTTTTTGATACTGCGTTACTTGCGCCGGGTCTTCAACGTAACCTGAGCAGATGATGTCGATGAGTCCTCGAAAGGCGATGCCTGAACTGGTCCTGGCATCAGGGTCACCGCGCCGGTCAGCGTTGCTCGCCCAGATCAGCGTGCCCCACCGTGTTCATGTCCCTGACGTGGACGAATCGGTGCTGCCGGGAGAGTCCCCGGAAGACTATGTCACCCGGGTTTCAGGCGCGAAGATGGTGTCCAGCCGCGCCGCATTGGGTAACGCGGCCGACATGGTGATATTGTGTGCGGACACTATTGTCGAACTGGATGGGGAAATTTTAGGCAAGCCCGTCGATGAGCGGCATGGGCTCGCGATGCTGGACGCCTTGTCGGGTCGAGTGCATCGGGTGATGACGGCTGTGACGATCGGCAACGCTGACCGCGAAGAGACATTCGTCGTGTTGACAGAGGTGCAATTCCGGACACTGGACGCCGATGAGTGCCGCCGCTACTGGCAGACCGGTGAACCTGTGGACAAGGCGGGTGGGTATGGCGCACAGGGAATCGGTGCGATATTCGTCGACAGGATTGTCGGCAGCTACAGTAACGTCGTGGGCTTGCCGCTAACCGAGACCGCGCTGGTGCTCCGTCGGTTCGGGATTGACTGCCTCGCCGCCGAAACAGAATAACGAATGCAAGGGAAAATGAATCATTATGTCCGAAGAGATCGTCGTCAGCGTATCCCGGCATGAAACCCGGGTCGCTGTAGTTGCTCAGGGACTGCTCCAGGAGATCTTCCTCGAGAGATTCCACACGCGGGGAATTCTCGGGAACGTATATAAAGGGAAGGTTGTCCGGATTCTTCCCGGCATGCAGAGTGCGTTCGTGGATATCGGGCAATCGCGTGCCGCGTTCATGCATATCACGGACCTCGTCGATTCCCACTTCTTCAAGGAAGAGCGTGGCCCGGACTTTCACTATCCGCAGATCAACGAGCTGCTTCACGAGGGCAAGGAACTGCTCGTCCAGGTGACGAAGGAGCCGATTGGAACCAAGGGTGCCCGCGCGACGTCCAAGGTCTCACTGGCCTCGCGGTTTCTGGTCTACATGCCACACACCTCACATCTCGGCATTTCGCAGCGGATCGAAGACGAAGCCGAGCGCGAGCGTCTCGGTACTGTGCTCGAGCGAATCCAGCGGCCCGAGCTCGGCGACGGTTTCATCGTCCGGACCGCATGTGAACGTGCTGACGAAGACGAGATTGTCCGCGATGCCGAGCTCTTGCGGGCCCGCTGGCAGGTGGTTGTCGCTGATGGCACGAAGAGTTCCGCGCCGGCCACGATCTATGAGGACCTGCCGCTTCACATGCGCGCCATGCGGGACATCATCAACAAGGACACCCAGCGCATTGTCGTCGATAATCCGGCGGTCTACGGCGTTATCAAGCGATTTCTGGTCGACTTCATCCCAGAGAAGGCGCAAGCACTGGAAATCGTTTCGGCGGAAGTGCCGCTCTTCGATGCGCACAATCTGGAAGACCAGATCCAGGCCGCGCTGGATCGCAAAGTACCGCTCAAGTCCGGGGGTTACCTCGTGATTGACCAGACCGAGGCGATGACGACTGTCGATGTGAACACCGGGGCTTTTGTCGGACGACGCGATCTCGAGGAGACAATCTACCGGACCAATCTCGAGGCCGCCGCGGCGATTCCGCGCCAGTTACGCCTTCGTAACATCGGTGGGATCGTGATTATTGATTTTATCGATATGATCGATGAGGAACACAAGCGCCAGGTAGTCCGGACCCTGGAGAAAGGGCAGCAGGCCGATCGTGTCAAATGGAACATCAGCGAGATTTCGGATCTCGGCCTCGTTGAGATGACGCGCAAGCGGACGCACGAAAGCTTGCTCAAAATGATGTGTGCACCTTGCCCGACCTGCGACGGCAAGGGTTACGTCAAGACACCCGAGACCGTTTGTCTTGAGATTTTCCGGGAGATCCAGCGCAAGGCACGTGAGTTCATGAAGCACGATTGCGTCATCATGGCGGCACAATCGGTCGTTGACCGGCTCCTGGACGAAGATGCTCCGTGTGTCAGGGAACTCGCCGATGCACTGGGTACAGAAATCCGTTTCCAGGTGGAAGCCAGCTACTCGCAGGAGCAGTTCGACGTCGTCCTGGCGTTGCGGTCGCCCCGATAGAGGAGCACGATGGATTTTGCCCGACGCCTCGTTGTCAGCACTGCCAGGGGAATCGTTCTCGTACTGCTGATTGCTGCGGCCTGCTATGTGAGCATAGGTCGAATCCTGGTCGGCAATATCGACAGGTTCCAGGACGCGATCCAGCGTGCAGCGGCGGACGCGCTCCATACGCCGGTCGCCATATCGTCACTGTCCGGTGACTGGCAGCACCTCGACCCGATCGTCTCGCTTGGCGATGTGCGGATTGGCCCCGCTGAAGCGCCAGGCATAACACTTGGCAACCTGAGCGTTCGGGTCGACACCATCGCCAGCATCCAGGAGGGCACGCTGGTCCTGAGGTCGATCGAACTCGCCGGCATCCACGCGAAGATCGTTCAGGGAGAGGATGGCAAGTGGACGGTTCCCGGCCTGCCCGGGGGCGAGAAGCCGATGAATGCGAAGCCACTCCTCGCGACGATTGCCCATATCCAGGACGTTGTCGTGTCCGGTGTCGATGTAACGCTGGCCGGGCAGACGAACACCATTCGCTTGGTCACGTTGACGGGGCAGCCCCTGCTGCTCGATGTGCAGGATGGCGACAGGGTCCTCTCGTTACCGCTGTCGGTGACCTCCGGGAACGGGATGCAGGCAATCGAGTTGGCGGGACGCTATCGCGGTGACCCTCGTATCGCTGACGACTTCGACGCGCGGCTCTACATGGAAGTGCCGGGCCTGCAAT
>JAGRIN010000203.1 GCA_020443245.1 Pseudomonadales bacterium | reverse complement strand
GGTCCGAATCCGATCCCATCAGGATCGCAACGAAGGAAGACATACGTTCACTCCAGGGCGGAAAAGGCATCGGAAATTACCCGACTACGCGGGTCCTTGCAAGCACGGGTCAGGCCCGAAAATCCGGCTTGCGTGCGTAGCCGCCGACCCCGGATTCGACGAGCCCGCAAACTTCCAACTGGATCAGCGCGGCCAGCACGACAGGCACATCGAGGCGCGTCCGTGAAACCAGGTCGTCCACCGAGGACGGCGTCGCATCCAGGGCCTCGTAAAGACGAGCCTGCACCTCGTCGGGCAAAGACGGCCGTTGTGATGGCCTGTTATCGCCCGCTGTCCACTCAATGCCGCCGATTTCCTCGGCGATGTCCTCGACGCTTTCGACCAGCCGGGCGCCCTCCTTGATGAGCTGGTGACACCCGCGGCTCTGCCGGCTGAAGATCGAGCCCGGTACGGCAAGGACGTCACGGCCCTGTTCCGCGGCAAGCCGCGCGGAGATCAGCGAGCCGCTGCGGCTTGCAGCCTCAACCACCAACGTGCCGACCGACAATCCTGTGACAATGCGATTCCTGCGGGGGAAATTCTCTGCGCGCCCCGGAGTACCGAGCGGAAACTCTGAAACCACCGCACCGGACTCTCGAATGCGATCCGCGAGCCGCCTGTTCTGTCTCGGATACGTGACATCGCAGCCGCTTCCCAGCACCGCAATCGTCTTTCCGCCGACTTCCAACGCGCCCGTATGGGCGGCCGCATCGATACCCCGGGCGAGGCCGCTGGTTATCGTGAGACCGGCGCGCGCAAGCTGGCCCGCAAACCCCGTCGCCGTCTTGCGGCCGGCCGCGCTCATGTTCCGGCTCCCGACTATTGCGATCTGTCGCGACGACAACAGCCGCAGGTCCCCATCCACGAACAGCAGCGGAGGTGGGTCCGGTATCTCACGTAACAGAAGCGGATAGCTTTCTGCTGACCCCCACGCAATCAGGTGATGCTGCGGGTGCGACAGCCAAACGAGATCTTTCTCGACACGCGCCGCGATTTCGCGCGAGGGACCGCGCGAGATCTCTTCCAGGACAGGGTGCCGGAACCTGAAGCCGAGTCGCCGTTCGAGCCTCGCGCGGGCATAAAGAGACGTCGCGCTACCGTAGTGGTCAAGCAGGGGCAAAAGGGCAATGGCCTTGCCGGCAAACTGGCGGTGCAGGGCAAGCAAATGCCAGGTTTCATTCTCGGCGTCGTCCATCGCACGCACACGCGTTGAAGGGAAGATTCACCCTAACAATCGCGTGTGGACGCGGTCGAGCGCCGTCGGCTTACGGGTTTTCGACGATATCGCCTACGCGCAGCGGCTCCGTTGTCTCCAGGACGAGTCCGTAGGACATCTTGTCGAAACTGCGAAATATCATGAGGAGTCCGGCCCGCTCGCTGGGCAGCTTTACCCGATCGCGATAGATCTGGTCGCGCACGATGACGCCGTTCTTGGCAATAGCCAGCACGTTGCCGACGTCGAGCCCATGTCGCAGGCCACGGTTGACGGCAACGACATCGTTACGACCAACCTGGGTCACACCACCGAGCACGGTCATGATGACGCCGTTGACCTGTTCTGCCGGCGCAGACGGGTAAAAGGTCGATTCCACGCGGCGCTCTTCAGTCGGCAGCAAACGGTCGCCGATTCGCACTTCCTCTTTGACGCTGTTCAGCGACATTCGGTAGACATCGCCTTCACGGGCCTCGACGCTCGCAGTACCCACCTCGATGGCCTCGTAACCGAGGATTTCGCGCGTTTCGGGATCACGATAGACCTGGCCTTCCCGGAAGATGCCATAGACCTGCGTGGTCTCGTTCGGCCACTTTCCCCTTGCATAGAATTCGTCCGACGGGCCAAAGACCAGCCGGTCCGCAGTACCCGCAAGCACATGGGGTGCGTCACGCAGGGTGTTCTGCTCAACGATGCGGCCGGTGGTCAATAGGCTCGCGATGGCATCCAGCGGAATCGCCGGGATGGAGCTCGCAAGGGGTGAGCTGCGGACGCGCGCATTCAGCTTGACGTCCCTCGACGGGGTCAGCTTCGTGGTGCGGCCCTCGTCGCCACGCTCGACCGACAGGCGCGGTTCGCCGTCGACGAACGTCAGGTAGATCGTGTCGCCAGGATATATAAGGTGCGGGTTCTCAATCTCGGGATTCACATGCCAGATTTCCGGCCACATCCATGCGTCCTGCAGGAACATTGAGGCGATATCCCAAAGCGTGTCGCCCTTTTTCACCGTATAGCGGTCCGGGTGTCCCGGTCGCAGAATATGGTCTCCCGCGGCAAGGCACGAGGACGCCGCCAGGGCAAGCACCAACGCCAGAAGAGTTTTCCTCATGGGGCGAATCCCGTCTCTAAAAGAGTTACAATAGCAGGTTCCTCGGGGGTAGACATCCACCGGGAGACCAGCTGAATTATCAACGCGATCATAATCTTAGCAGCACAAGTTGTCCCGATACTAGAGATACCTGACAAAAGCACATGGCCCTATTAGAGATTTTGGAATTTCCCGATCCGCGCCTTCGAACCGTGGCGAAGCCTGTCACAGAGGTGACCGGCCGTATCGCGCGGCTTGCGGACGATATGGTTGAAACCATGTACAACGCACCGGGAATCGGCCTCGCGGCGAGCCAGGTCAACGTGCACGAGCGGCTGCTGGTCCTGGATGTCTCGGACAACAAGGACTCGCCACTCGTGCTGATCAACCCTGAAATCGTCGTCGCTGAGGACGAGATCGAGACGTCCGAAGGCTGCCTCTCGATTCCCGGATTCTATGAACCCGTTTTTCGCGCCAGGAAGATTACGGTCAATGCGGTCGACCGCGAAGGCGAGACGTTCACGCTGGACGCCGAGGATTTACTCGCCGTCTGCATCCAGCACGAGATGGATCACCTGGATGGCAAGCTGTTCGTCGATTACATCTCGAACACCAAGCGACAGCTCATTCGCAAAAAGCTCCTGAAGCAGCAAAAGCAACGGGCCTGAACGGGCTTGAACATCCTTTTCGCCGGTACTCCCTGGTTCGCTCGCGCACATCTCGAGTCGCTACTCGGGAGCGCGCATCGTGTCCTTGCGGTGATAACCCAACCTGACAAGCCCGGCAAACGCGGCAAGGCGCCGGTACCAGGCCCGGTTAAAACGCTCGCAACAGAACGCGGGATAGAGGTACTGCAGCCCCGGCGACTCAAGGCGGATGACATCGCGGCCTACAGCGCGGACGTGCTCGTCGTGGTGGCTTTCGGCCAGATCCTGAAGCCCGATGTCCTGAGGTCTCCGCGCCTCGGCTGCGTGAATGTGCATGCATCGCTGCTCCCGCGCTGGCGGGGCGCCGCACCGATACAACGTGCCATTCTCGCGGGTGACGAAATGACGGGTGTGTGCACAATGCAGATGGACGAGGGACTCGACACAGGCGATGTTTTCGATTGCGCAGCAGTCACGATCGACGCCGACGACAGCACAGGTTCCTTGACGCGCAAGCTGGCCGCAAGCGGCGCCGTGTTGCTCGTCGAGACACTGGACGCACTCGCATCCGGTAAGGCAGTCGCGACGCCACAGTCCACCGAAGGCGTGACCTACGCGCACAAGGTTGAGAAGCACGAGGCAGCGCTGGATTTTCAGGGGACTGCGATAGAACTCGTTCGCCGAGTTCGCGCATTCAACCCGGACCCAGGCGCGTTCGCTTTCGCTCGCGACCTTCGAGTCAGAATATTGGAAGCGTCGGCAGAAGAGGAATCAGGCGCTGGCGCGCCGGGAGAAATCCTGTCACTGGACCGGACCGGCCTTCGCATCGCCTGTGGCCGGGGCACGCTTGTCGTCACGCGCCTTCAGCTGCCTGTTGGCAAGGGAAGCGTACTGTCACCCGCGGACCTGATGAATGCACGACGCCCGGAATTTCGGCCTAACGAGCGATTCAACGCACAATGAACGATTTTGTCGGCGCGGCACGCTCACTCGTCAACGTCACGGCTAAGGGGCGTTCACTGGACGCGGCGTGGGATAAGGGCGCAACACCGCTGGCACGGGAAATCACCTACGGCGTAATCCGGCAGTACTACTCACTCGGCGCGATTGTCGATGAACTCGTCAAGAAGCCGCTTCCGGACAAGCACGTGGATATTCGCCTGCTGGTCATGGCAGGTTTGTACAGTATCGAGCACATCCGTCGACCGCACTATGCCAGCGTGAACGACGTCGTGGAGGCCGCCGCGGTCATCGGCAAGGACTGGGCGAAGGGCCTCGTCAACGGTGTGCTTCGCAGCTACCTGCGGCGTCGCGAACAGGGCTTCGGCGACGCGCTCAAGACACCACTCGCACGCTGGAACCATCCGCGCTGGATGATCGAGGCAGTCCAGGCGGCGTGGCCCGCGCAGTGGGAAGCTGTTCTGGGCGCGAACAACCAGCACGCGCCAATGACACTACGCGTCAACCTGTCGCGGACTTCCCGCGAGGAATACCTCGCCCGTCTCGCCCGCGCGGAGATCGAGGCGATAGCTGGCGAAGTCGCACCGACTTCCGTTTACCTCCGGACACCCATACCGGTTTCATCGTTGCCGGGATTCGATGAAGGGATGGTCAGTGTGCAGGATGAGGCCTCGCAACTCGCCGCCGTCGTGCTGGGAGCGGGCAGCGAAGATCGCGTCCTGGACGCCTGCGCTGCGCCCGGCGGCAAGACCTGCCACATCCTCGAGGCCGCGCCTGGTGTCAATGTCACGGCGCTCGACGTCGATGCGGATCGTATCCGGCAGATTCGCCAGAACCTCCGGCGGCTTTCGCTCGAATGTGAGGTCGTGGAGGCAGACCTGCTGACCTGGTCCGCACCGCCTTTTGATCGCATCCTGCTCGACGCGCCCTGCTCGGCAACCGGGATCATCCGGCGGCACCCGGACATTAAGTTGCTGCGTCGCCAATCGGATATTGATAAGCTTTCGAACGCCCAGAACGGGCTTCTGGACGCCGCGTTTCGGCTCTTGAAAAGGGGAGGGGTGCTGGTCTATTCGACGTGTTCAATCCTGCCGGCGGAGAACGGGGCGGTGGTCAGTCGTTTTATCGATCGTCACAAGGACGCAATCATCTCTCCGATCGAAGCGGACTGGGGAATCGCCACCGACGTGGGTCGACAACTCCTGCCGACCACAGATCGCCATGACGGTTTCTATTACGCGCGCATCCGGCGAGCCTGAGCATGAAGATCATTATCCTGGGCGCCGGAGAAGTCGGCGGTAATCTCGCACAAAACCTCACCAAAGAAGCCAGCGATATCACGGTCGTCGACACCAATGCCGATCGCCTGCGTGAACTTCAGGACCGATTCGACATTCGCACGGTTCGCGGGATGGCCTCACACCCGGATATCATGCGCACCGCCGGTGCCGAAGATGCGGACATGCTCATCGCGGTCACGAACAGCGACGAAGTCAACATGGTCGCGTGCCAGATCGCACACACCGTCTTCCACACACCGACGAAGATTGCCCGAATCCGCTCCACCGCGTACGTCAACGCCGACTATTCCATTTTTCGCAACGAAGCGCTGCCGGTCGACTTCATCGTCAACCCCGAGCAGATCGTCACCCAGGACATCCGGCGACTGATCGACAACCCGGGGGCGCTGCAGGTCATGGACTTTGCCGACGGGCAGGTCCAGCTAGTGGGCATCAAGGCCTATTACGGCGGGCCGCTGGTCGACCAGGAGCTGCGGTACATTCGCCAGCACATGCCGACGGTCGACACCCGGGTCGCCGCAATCTTCCGCCGCAATCGCCCGATCATTCCAGAAGGCGATACCGTGATCGAAGCGGACGACGAGGTCTTCTTCATTGCCGCATCGACAGACATTCACGCCGTCATGAGTGAACTGCGACGAACCGAACGACCGAACCGGCGCATCATCATCGCAGGCGGTGGCCATATCGGCGAAGGGCTCGCGCGCGCGGTCGAAAACAAGTACGGCGTCCGGATCATTGAACGCAGCCGTCAACGTTGCTACGAACTTTCCGAGGCGCTGGACCGGGCGATCGTACTGGCGGGCGACGCCTCCGACCGGGACCTGCTCATCGAGGAGAACATCGAAGAGACGGACGTGTTCTGCGCCGTCACCAACGACGATGAAGCCAACATCATGTCATCGATGCTGGCGAAGAGCCTCGGCGCACGCAAGGTGATCACACTCATCAACAACCCGGCCTATGTCGACCTGATCGAAGGCAGCGACATCGACATCGCCATCTCG
>JAGRIN010000202.1 GCA_020443245.1 Pseudomonadales bacterium | reverse complement strand
TACATCAAACCGGTCGTGCGCGTCGTCGGCACAGGCTGGGTCGCGAGCGCCGCGACGACCATCTACCTGGCGGCAGCCAAGGAACATAGGTTCGCCCTGCCGAACACCCGATTCCTGGTTCACCAGCCTTCCGGCGGCTCACAGGGTGACGCGACCGACATCAGCATCCAGGCAGAACAAATCATCAAGACCAAGGCGCGCATCAACAAGCTGATCGCCGAGGAAACCGGCCAGCCGCTGGAACGCGTCGAACGCGATACGGACCGTGACTACTGGATGAGCGTGGACGAGGCGATCGACTACGGCATCGTCGGCAAAGTCGTGAAGTCGGTCACCGAAGTCAGCTAGACGCTAGACGACCTTGAGTTCCCGCAGGCGCTCCGAGAGGTAGCTGCCTGCGGTGTACTTCCCTGACAACACCACATCCGGTCTCGGGTGAAGAAAGAGCGGCAGCGACATGCGTGCCCTGGAACGATCCGCATCCGCCGGATTCACCACGCGATGACTCGTCGAACGAAAGTATCCGCCTGATGCTTCCTGCAACATGTCCCCCGCATTGATGATGAGGTTCTCGAAGTCACACGGTACGGGTATCCAGGTCCCCTCCTTCGTGAGCACTTCGAGTCCGCCGGCATCCGCGGCGGGCAGTATCGTGAGCAGGTTGATGTCTTCATGCGCGGCGGCGCGTACCGCCCCGGCTTCCTCGCTGCCCGTGAACGCGGGGTAATTGAGGATACGAAGCAGCGTCTGGTCACTCCCGTCGATCATGTGCGACAGCGGCTCACTGTAGGTGATGCCGGCAGGCGAGTACTGCTCTACCCATGCAAGCAGTTCCGCCGCCAGGTCATGCGCGGCGGCGTAGTATCGCTCGAGTTCTCCGCGCAATGACTCCGGGCACTGTCCCCACGGGTAGAAGTGAAAGTACTCCTTGATGTCTTTTTTGCGAAAGTTCTTGGCCGTCTCCGCCGCATCCGATGAGTAAAATCCGTCCTGCGTGTCACGATGGTAGGCATAGCGATGCTTTTCATCGCTCGCAAAGAATTCAGCCCAGTGCGCATAAATGGAATTGACCAGTTCCTGGTCGATGGGATGGTTCTTCAGCACCCCGAATCCGGTTTCATGGAGAGACTCCACGAACAGCCGATCGCTGCCGGGCGCCTTGTAGTCAACGGCTGTCAGTTTCATGCGCGTATTGTCGCTCATCCAAGCGAGAGGAAGAACCCCGCGATCGCCGCGCTCATCAGGTTGGACAGGGTTGCCGCCAGCAAGGCGCGCAGGCCGAGCTGGGCGATCTCCGGTCGCCGGGTCGGCGCCATGGCGCCTATGCCGCCAAGCAGGATGGCGATCGAGGAGAAGTTCGCGAAACCACACAGGGCGAAGGTCACGACACCCTGGGTCAGGGTCGACAGGTTTTCCTTGCCGTCAACGAATTGCACATAGGCGACGAACTCGTTGAGCACAAGCTTCTGGCCGATCAGGCTGCCGGCGACGTTGGCTTCGTTCCACGGTACGCCGAGCACCCACGCCAGCGGCTGGAATACGTAGCCGAGAATCAGCTGGAAGGTGATGTCCTCAAACCCGAACAGCGACGCGACACCGCCGATGATGCCGTTCAGCATCGCAATGAACGCGATGAACGCGAGTAGCATCGCGCCGACAGCAAAAGCGATCTGCATGCCGGTGAGCGCACCGGTCGCCGCAGCATCGAATACGTTGACATAGGTGTGATCGTCTTCATCGAGTTCATGCAGCTCGTTCAGCGGCTTGCCCGTTTCCGGAATGATCATCTTCGCCATCAAAAGCCCGCCCGGCGCCGCCATGAAGCACGCGGCAAGCAGGAACTGCACATCGACGCCAAGACTGGCGTAGCCGGCGAGCACCGATCCCGCGATCGACGACAAACCGCCGACCATGATCGCGAAGAGTTCCGAGCGGGTCATCTGTGAGACGAACGGCCGAACGACCAGTGGCGCTTCTGCCTGCCCGACAAAAATATTGGCTGCCGCCGACAAGGATTCCGGACGGCTGGTCTTCAGCGCCTTTTGCAACACGCCGCCGATCAGGCGGACGATCCACGTCATGATCCCGAGGTGATACAGCACGGTGATGAGGGACGAGAAGAACACGATCACCGGCAGCACATTGATCACGAAAACAAATCCCAGCGACTGGTTGCCCAGCGGACCAAACAGGAAGTCGATGCCAGCCTGGCTGTACGTCAGGATGTGTGTCACGCCACGCGCGAGGAACGCGAGCGTATCGCGGCCGATCGGCAGGTAAAGCACAAATGCGGCGATGAGAATCTGAATTGAAAGCGCGCCCAGTACTGTCCTGGGATTGATTGCCTTCCTGTCGGTCGAGAACAGCCAGGCGACTGCGAGGAGAAAAACGATGCCGAGTAGGCTGATCACTTATTTACTTCTTTATTTGTTCTGGCCAAACACACAAAATTACAGTTCGCTGCCGGGACAGGCAAGTTGTATTTACCCGAACGCATGAGTGTCACTGAGCGAAATCCCCGCGATACCATCAGACCGATCCGGATCGAAGATGTCGAGCACGCGACGCGTGTACTCGCCCACGCATTCGAGGCGGACCCGGTCCTGCGCTTCATCATTCCGGACGACGCCGATTGGCAGCGTGTCAGTCTTCCCTGGTTTCGCTCCGTTTTGCGTAGCGCCGTACGTCGCGAATCGGCGCTCATCGACGATCGGGGACAGGGTGTGATCGTCTGGGAGACGCCCGCCGCCGGCGCCGGCCTTGCACGGCAACTGCTGTCTACCATTCGCATGACCGGGCTGCTTCGTCACAACCTGGGTCGCGCCCGGCTCTTGAGCGACACCTTGCGATCCTACCGGCCCCGACGCGCCCACTGGTATCTTGCCTACATCGGCATTGAGCCAGGCAAGCAGCGTAGCGGTCTCGGGCAGGCGCTCCTCGATTCGCTGCTCGAACGCGCGGACATTGCACGCATGCCTGTCTATCTCGAGTGTTCCGCGCGCGGCAACCTGGGGTTTTATAACCAGGCCAGATTCCACCTGGTGGACGAGGTAACGATCCCGACGGGCGTGAACACCTGGCCGATGTTGAGGGAACCCAATCCCGCCTAGCGAGCAAGTCGCTTGTCCATCCAGTGTGCCGTCACATCGAAGACACGATCGCGCACGTCGTTGCCGAAAATGACGTCGAGATGGCCGTGATTTTCGAGCACATTGATCGTGACATCCCTGGACCCGCTTGCCGATGCCGAGTAGATGCCGGACAGCAAGCTGTCTGCGCCGAGATTTGTCGAGCCGAAGTAGATAATCGGCAGCGTCATCTTGCCGAATTGATCGTCGAGCGCCGTAGCCGGATCGTCGTCCTGCAGTGCGATCGATTGTCCTTCGAGATTCTGGATCGCCGGAAAGTTGCGATCGTAATCGGCCATGCCTCGTGCGAGGATTCGCACCGAAGACACACCATCCACCGGGTTCGCAAGACCGCCAGGTCCCCAGGCATTGTAGAGCACCGCCGAGAGTTGCTCGCCGATGGTCTTGAAGCGGCTGTCAGTGGCGGGACCATCCGGATCCTCCCACGCGCCCTGCATCATCTGCGTCCGGCTGGCCCAGCCACGACCAGCGGACAGGACCGTGCCATACTCCCCGGCGTCCTCAAGGCGTTTCATGGCGGCAGCGCGATCGAATGCCCGGGTACGATAGCGTTTAAAACTGCCGTCCAGTGCAACGAGCCCGGCCGCGTCACGGATACCCGCGAGTGCATAGGCATAGCTGACGCCGCGGCTGAACCCGCCGACAAAAACGGGCACGCCGTCTTCGGTTCGACGAATGAAGTCGAACGCGCGCGCCGCATCGTCGACGAACGCTTCCATGGTCCAGTTCTTCATGAATGTGAGATCCGGCGTCGGTTCATTCGGAACCGCGTGCGTGCGGTAGTCCAACGCGTAGACAGCGATACCCCGCTCGGCGAGAAAGAGCCAGAGGTTGAAGTCCGGGTCGGTAATGGCGAGTTCGCCGTTCATGTTGGTGCCCGGCAGGTAGAGCAGCACGGCGCGCGGTTTGCCTTCGCGGGATGCATACCGATGCAGGCCGATGACGTCATACGCCCCGGTGCCAACCTTCGCTCGCCAACTTGTCTCGACCACGGCAGTGCCCGGAACATCGGCTTGCCCTTGGGTCATCGTGAAAGCACTGTCTGTGGCCGAAACCGCGAGGGAACTCCACATCAACAGCAACAATCCGGCGATTCTCATGTCGATCTCCCCCGCTGCACAGGTGGGAAATCGTACCATAGTCACGCGCCGCAATTGATCGAGTGCAGCGCAAGCGCTTATATTCAGGCTGCGCATCACACCCGGAGAGACCCATGGCAGAACCTGCGTTCCGCACCATTCACCAGATCGTCAGGGCCGCGAAGCTTCGCCTCGACCGGACGTACTGGGACTACCTTGTCGGCGGCACCGAGACGGAGACAACCCTGCGTCGCAATCGGCTCGCGATCGACTCGACCGCTCTCGTACCCAGCGTGCTGAACGACGTCTCCAATGTCGATCCCTCGGGCAGCCTGCTGGGCGCACCGCTGACCATTCCCTGCCTGCTCGCGCCAATCGGATCGCTCCAGGTGTTCGAGGCAGGTGGCGGCGCCACTGCTGCCCGTGCAGCTGCGGAGTACGGCGTCATGAGTATTGCGAGTTCGGTCTGTACGCCGGATGTCGAAGAGATCGCGGCTGCGTCAGATGCGCCGAAGATCTACCAGCTCTACGTGCGAGGAGATGAGAAGTGGGTTGACGACATTATCGAGCGCGTTGTCGCGAGTGGATACAAGGGATTTTGCCTGACCGTCGATACCGCTGTTGTGTCCCGCCGCGAGCGCGATATCGCGAAGGCCGTAATTCCCACGTCGCAGGCGACGCCCGGCGATTTCAGTTACCAGGCGAAGCTCAACTGGTCCGACGTCGAACGTATCAAGTCGAAGTTCGACATTCCCGTGATCCTGAAAGGCATCAACACGCCTGCCGACACAGCGCGCGCGCTCGACCTTGGCGTCGAGGTGATCTACGTTTCAAACCACGGCGGACGCCAGCTCGACCAGGGTCGCGGCGCACTCGACGTCCTGCCTGAGATCGTCCAGGCCGTTGACGGTCGCGCCGAAATCGTGGTCGATGGCGGCTTTTACCGTGGCACGGATATCGTCAAGGCCATGGCGCTCGGCGCCAACGCGGTCGGACTCGGCCGGCTCGAAGCATGGGCGATGGCGGCGGGCGGTCAACCGGTCCTCGTACAATGCCTGCGGATTCTCGAATCCGAGATTCGTTCGGCCATGGCGCTGTGTGGTGTCAGGTCCTTTGCGGAAATCGACAGCAGGTTCGTGACGCACGCATCACCGGTCTACGAACCGTCTGTGACCAGCGCGTTTCCATTGCTCGACCTGGACGGCGACGTCTACTGACGCGGGTTGCCCCACGCGGCATGTCACGCCATGATGCGCGCCTGACACCAGTAAAAGGAACAACGGTGCGCTTCATTTATCTCGCCCTCGCTTTGATGGCCATTCTCGCGGCGCGAGCCTACGGCGCGACGCCGGTGGTCACCATCGATACCGGCAAGGTCGCCGGCGAATCCGGATCCGGTATCAATGTCTACAAAGGGATCCCCTACGCGGCGCCGCCGACAGGAAACCTTCGTTGGGCGCCGCCGGCGCCCGCAGGCAGGCGGGGCGAAACCCTTGATGCAACCGAATTCGGGCCGGCGTGCCCGCAACCCGCACGTCCCGACCGCGGCCGCGACTTCGGACCGCAATCCGAGGACTGCCTGACCCTCAACGTCTGGGCGCCCGAGAACGCTGCAAACGCGCCCGTCATGGTGTGGATCCACGGTGGCGCATTTCGTATCGGTAACGGCGGCGCGCCGTTCTACGACGGCAGGCACTTCGCAGACAAGGGCATCGTATTTGTCTCGATCAACTACCGGCTCGGGTATCTCGGATTCTTTGCGCACCCGGCGCTCACAGCGCAGGCAGGTGATGCGCCGCTCGCAAACTACGGCCTGATGGACCAGGTCGCCGCACTCAAGTGGGTGCAGCACAACATCGCCGCGTTCGGCGGCGACCCGGCGCAAGTGACCATCTTCGGTGAGTCCGCCGGGGCAAGCAGCGTACTGTTCCTGATGGCGAGCCCCGAGGCTCGCGGCCTCTTCGCCCGCGCGATTAGCGAAAGTGGCGGCGGCTTCCAACGACCTCGCTACGTCTCGCACGACCTGCCGAATATGC
>JAGRIN010000201.1 GCA_020443245.1 Pseudomonadales bacterium | reverse complement strand
GCACCAGACATTCGTGCAATCCGATCTCGAGATCGTGTCTCCCGGGAAGAAGCAGAAGTCCCGCCGCATCGTCGAAGCGCGAATACTCTCCGAAGCAACGTTCAGCCCCGACGGGAAGCGCGTAACGTATCTCGCGTCCAATGCCGGTCTCGCCGGCCAGACCCAACTGATGTCTATCGACACCCGTGGCGGGAAGGAGACTTGCCACACGCGGCGCCTCGACAGGGTCGTTGGCGTCGCACTCCAGGTTCATGGGCCTGCCCGAATTCGCTCTCGCTTCGTCACGACCGAAGACGGAAACGGTTGTTACTTTCCCGTTACCGACGGCGGGACAGCGCACCTCTACCGGCTCGGACTCACCGGCCGGGAGAAGACGACCGCGCTCACAACGGGCCAGCGCGTCTGTCATTTGCTGGCTGGCAACACCAAGCACCTGCTGTTCACCTCCCAGGACCCCAACCATCCGCCGGAGCTCTTTGCGCTCGATATCGAGTCCGGGGAAGAGCGTGCCCTCACACACCACAACGACAAATGGCTTGCGCGCATGCGTTTGCCCGAGGTCGAACACGTTACCGTCAACACCGACAAGGGCATCACGGTCGAAGGCTGGGTACTCGTACCGAAGCAGGTTCGAAGGCCCTGCAAAACGATTCTCGTTATCCATGGCGGTCCTCACTCCGGCTACGGCAATTCATTCAACTTCGACTTCCAGGAACTGGTCGGCGAAGGCTATGCGGTTGCGTATGCAAATCCCAGGGGCTCCACCGGTTACGGCGACAAGTTCTCCACGGCAATCGTCGGGTGCTGGGGAGACCCGGAACTCAAGGACTTCAACACGTTTCTCGATCGACTCGTGTCGCTGGGCATATCGGATCCCGACCGCCTTGGCGTCACGGGCATTTCGGGTGGCGGACACCTCACGGGTTGGCTGGTCGGCCACACGAAACGCTTCAAGGCCGCGGTCGCCGAACAGGGTGTGTACAACATGCTCTCAATGTGGGGCACATCCGATGCCGGCAAGGCTCTCATCGAACTTGAGATGGGTGGTGCCATTCACAAGATCCCCGAGGTCTATTGGGCGCGTTCACCACTCGCCCACGCGCACAAGTGCAAGACGCCAACCTTGCTTATACAGGGCGAGAACGACATTCGTTGCCCCATGGAGCAAGCAGAGCAAATGTACGCTGCACTGCTGGACGCGGGTTGCACGACGGGACTGGTCCGGCTCCAGGGATGCAGTCACGGCACACAGATCAGTGGGCGGCCAGCCCTGCGTCGCTATCGCATGAATGTTCAGAAGGACTGGTTTGCGAGGTACCTGAAGTAGCGCCGATGTGCCTGCTGACAAAGTCGACGACCGCGTCGAGGTAGGCGGCTTCCTCCTCCGCGTAAAACGGTATGGATGCGGCCCCCGGGACGTCGATCAACCGGGCAGGCTTCTGGTGACTCTTTAAAACGCGCTTCAACCACGTCGCCTTGACAAGCGGTACGCGTGTATCGCGATGACCATGGACGATGAGCACCGGCGCGTCCAGTTCGTCGACGTGATCGATCGGGGAGTATGCCTCGAGTTCATCGCGATCACTGCCGACCTGGTCGGAAATGTATCGCTGCCCGTAGTAGGTGCTTCGAAACTTCACGTAATGCGAGTGGATATCCGCAAGGTCATAGATGCCGCCCCGCACCACCACGCACCCGTACAGATCCGGCGCAAGTGTCGCACTTTGCAGCGCCGAATAGGCGCCGAAACCGTCTCCCATAATGCAGACACGCTTCGGCGCAGCGATTCCTTCGGAGATCGCCCACCGGGTACCGGCAATGATGTCTTGTTGAACCGCCCTTCCCCATTCCCTCGTACTCGCCTTCGCGAAGGCCCGGCCATATCCAATCGAGCCGCGAAAGTTGATCTGCAATACAGAAATGCCTCTTGTCGCGAGCACCTGGACGGCAGGACTGTATGACCAGTAGTCACGTTCGTCGGGACCGTCGTGCAGGAGGACAACCAATGCTCTTGAGGATGACTCTCCGACCGCGCGAGTCAGGTAGCCCTGTATCTTCTTGCCATCAGGAGCGCTGAATGACACCGGTTCCATCGGCGCGAGCCTGTCACGATCCTGCTTCGGCCCGGCACCGATGGGTTCCAGTGTCTTCGCCTGACGATCGAACAGGAAGAACGAACCTGCATCCCGGTCCGTCTCCCTGCGAATGGTCCAATACCTTCCATCAAGGCTCCAACTCGTCACCGTGACGACGCCCGACAATTGCCTGGCCAGCACATCAAGGTCGATTGCATCACGGCCAGCATCGGGAAACGAGATATAACGGGGATAGCCGTCATCGACGCGAACCCTGCAGACAGACTTGCGGTCCGGGCAAACAAAGGCGCTGGTGACATCGACGTTGTCATCGAGATAGATAAGATCACTTCGGAAATCCAGAAGGGACATCCTGTAGACGCCGAGCCGGTCCGTCGATGCATCGTTGAGCACCCATGCGTGCTTGCCATCCGCAGTAATCGACAGCGGCCGAAACCTGGCGCCGACAAATGCCTGCGGGACCTCCACCCACTTCCCGTCGGATGTGAGCACCTGCGCGTGGGTTCTTCCATCGTCGTCGATGCTGGTGACCAGTTGGACAGCGCCGCTCGTGTCGGCAAAGAACGTTCCCGCACTATACAGGGGCACCGCGCGAAGCAGCTTCCACCGGTCTCTCTGGAAATCGACGCGGTATAGCGAGGTCGGATTTCTGCCGTCGAGCATGTCGCTATGAAGCGAGACCAATGCATGGCGGTCGTCCGCGAGCAACGGGTCGTCGACGACGGGTTCTCCTCTCTCCCTCCGCTGTCTCTGGCTGAGCCAACGACCATTGACGTCCGCAAAGAAGAAGCGCCCGCGCAATACTTCATCCAGCAATTCATCCCTGTTTGGCCTGTAACGGCCTGGAAGGATGCTGACCCGGGCAGGCAATTCGTCGAAATCTTCACGTAGACGTACGCTCGACACCACCTGCTTCTTGCCGACCCACTGGAAGCCACCGACGTCCTGCTGTTCCGCAAACGCGATGACGCCGACCTCCGCTCGCGTCTTCAGGTCGAGAAAGTGCAAGGCAAAACCGTTCTGATCGCGTACCCGGAGACCAAGGTAGTCTCCGCCGGGGGACACCTTGACGTCAGTGAGTCTCGACGGACTGACGAGTTCATGGATTGAAGGAATGGCCTGGCCCGCTGTCCCTGCCACCGGCAATAACGCGAGCACCAGCAACCAGCCAACCCGACGATTCGATCTGTCCGGCGGGCGCGATCGTTTCACGGTTCTACCGGCATCATGGGAGATCCCGCCTCAATTACCTGGACCGGCCCTGGGCTACAGGAACGGAAGAAGTCGATGGCCGATTCCAGATACCTGGTTTCCGATCCGGCGCTGAACTCGCTGTCTTCATCGTTCAGCATCATGAGATGGTAAGGCTTGTCGTGCTTTTTCAGTGCGCGCGCGAGCCGGGTTGCTTCGATCCGTGGTACGCGCTCGTCGAGACGGCCGTGTACAAGGAGCACGCGTGCGGCCAGGTCATCGAGGTGTTTGACCGGAGAGTATGAATCGAGCTCATTGGCATCGATGCCAAGCTGGTCCGCAATATAGCGCGCGCCAAAATAGGTCCCGCGAAAATCGAATTGCCGCGAGTAGACGTCCTGCAGGTTATAGAGCCCACCTCTTGCAAGCACACACGCATAGAGCCGCGGGGCGACAACAGCACTCTGCAAAGCCGCATAGGCACCGAAACCGGTTCCCATGATGCTGATGCGACCGGGTTCAGCGATACCCTGCTCGATCGCCCAGCGAGTCCCGGCGATGATGTCACCCACCAGGCGCCGACCCCACTCATGTTCGCTGGCACGCATGAAACGCTTCCCGTAACCATGCGACCCCCGAAAATTGACCTGGAGTACCGAGAATCCATGGGTAGCGAGCGCCTGCACGGTGGGGTTGAATGACCAGTAGTCACGCACATCCGGGCCGTCATGCACCAGCACGACCAAACCTTTGGATTCCGGATCGGTCGCTCGCGTCAAGTAGCCGGACAACGACATGCCATCATCCGAGACAAACGAGACCGGTTCAGTCCTCGCAAGGTGCTTTACGGCGATGCGCGAGCTGTCGGCAATCTGGTGTAAGGAGCCTTGCTCGCGATCGAACAGGTAGAACGAGCCGGGATCACGGTCGCTATCGCGCCGGACCGTCCAGTATCGACCGTCTTCGCTCCAATTCGTGACTGTCACCGCCGCCGTCATGCGATGGACGAGCGCATCGAAGTCGACGGCATCCTTGCCCGCATCTGCAAAAATGATGTAGCGCGGATACCCGTCATCCAGGCGCACCGCGCAAACCGCCGTTCGGTCTATGCAGACGAACGCATCGCTGACGTCGATCTTGTCATCGACATAGACCAGTTCACTCCTGAAATTCTTGAGAGAAAATCGATAGACGCCGAGCTTGTCTTCCTCGGCATCGTTCAGCACCCACGCGTGATCGCCATCGGCAGCAATCGCCAGCGGCCTGAATCGCGGACCGATGTAGGAAAGGGGCACTTCTATCCACTCGTTGCCTGCTCCGGCCATCGCCTGTACATGTATCCGGCCGTCCTCGTCGATGCTGGTGATCAGGCGCGGACGGCCTTGTTTGTCGACATAATACTTCGCCGCGCCATAACGCGATGACGCACCCAGGGATTTCCAACCGCCGTGATGAACGTCCATTTCGTACAAGTGTCTCGGCAGGTCCCCGGCGACGTTGTAGCTCCTGGTGGAGACCAGCATGTGTGACGCATCGCCTGGCAGTCCATCCTCAATGACAGGGGCATACTCGCCGTCACCGCGCCAGTCGAAGGACCAGCGCCGTACATCAGAACCATCGACATCCGTCGCAAAGAGTTCACCGGTATTGAACGCGCGAGGACGTGACCTCAGGGGAATCAGGAACAGGATGATGTCTCCGGAGACATAGCTCGTCCGGGTGCCCTTCTCGCGCCTGATCTGTCCAACGGCGCGACGATTACTGACCCATTTGAAGGAACCCATGTCATGCTCGTCGGCAAGTCCCATGCTCCCGACGGGCTGAAGGGATTGTGAATCCAGGAAGAGCAGCACTGCTTCATGACCTTGCATCGCACGAACGCCAACGAACTCTCCTGCCGGCGAGATGCTCACCTCGAGCAGCGATGACGGTTCAACCAGCGAGGCAACGGGCACCTCGGCCAGCGACGAAACCGCCAACAGACAGAGAGCGCCGCAAAGTAGCGGCCGGACCGGGAGCAAAAGCATCAGCGAAGGTCAGATGTGCTTGTGCATGAACGCAATCGCAGCCTCGAGAAATTCCACTCGGTTGGCGATATCGTAGAAACCGTGACGCTCATGCTTCCTGACAAACCATTCGTAAGGCTTGTGCGCATCGTCCAACGCCTTTCGAAGGCGTTCGGCATGCACCAGCGGTGCTCGTTCATCCTCGGCACCATGAGCGATGAATATCGGTGCCTTCAGTCTGGCGACACCGTACACGGGCGAGAAGCGCTTAAGTGTTTCCTCGTCTCGTCCGATTTTCTCTTCCAGAAAGCTTTCGCCAAAATAGAACTCCTCAATATCCCCCTGCGTATAGAGAAGTGAAAGATCATAGATGCCTGCATTTGCAACGACACAGGCGTACATGTCGGGTTCCAGAGTTGCACTCTGTACGGCAGCATAGGCGCCAAAGCTGGCACCCATCACACACACATGCCCCGAGCGTCCATAGCCTTGATCTATCGCCCATCGCGTCGCTTCCATAATGTCGCGTTCGACGTTGTCACCCCAATGCCGGTCGCCGGCATGTTCAAACGCTGAGCCGTATCCAGTGGAACCCCGATAGTTGACCTGGAGCACCGAGAATCCGTTCGTTGCCAGCGACTGTACTTCCCCATCGTAGCCCCAGTAATCACGTACGCCAGGGCCTCCGTGAATCAGTACAACGAGTGGTGCCGGCTCTTTGCCGTGCGCCTTTGCCTCGGTGTAATACCCGCTGATCATGGCTCCGTCAAAGCTCTCGAACTGAATCGGCTTCATGACAGCAAGTTCCGAAGGCTCCACATCAGGGCGCTCGAGGAATAGCGTCTTGATTTCATTCTTTTCACGATCCAACAGGTGATAGATTCCTGGATTGGTGTCCGTGCTCGTCCTGACAACCCAGAAGCGACCATCCATCGTCGCGCTGGTGATCAAAACGAGACTGCCTGCAAACACGTCCAACAGCTGTCGAAACATTGCTGCCTCCGGATGCGAGCGCGAG
>JAGRIN010000200.1 GCA_020443245.1 Pseudomonadales bacterium | reverse complement strand
CCAGGCGTGGCTCATCGAGGCGGTTAAGTCGATAGACAGCAAGCGCGTTGACGATGCACTTCGCTTCGTGAACGACAAGGGCGTGAAGTTCCATTACGGAGACGACTTCACCGAAGACGCAACCCGCGGCCAGTTGCAGGCTTATTGCGCGACGCTGGATTTCCTTGAGGAATTCAAGGCGGACTGCATTGGCTGGCAATACCAGCTTGGTTTGATTCGCTCACTGCCGCCTTCAGACTTTGCCGAGGGTTTGCTCAACTCGGCATGTCGACCTGAGTCGAACGGTTCGACGGTTGTGTGCGCAACCGAGGCCGACCAGGGCAACGTACTGCCGATGGAAATGCTGAAGCGCCTGCTCGTTGAACATGGCCTGCACGAATCGGTCGCCTTCCACGACGTTCGTTGGGGTGATGAACATGACGGACGATTTATCTGGCTCTTGCTGAACTCGGGTTCGGCCGGCGCATACGCGTTCAATCACGATCCCGACACGCTCGAAGGTGTTCACTCTTATCGTCAACCGGCGGCCTACTTCCCGATTCCCGGCGGCACGTTTGCCGGTGAGAGCCTGCCTGGCAAGATCACCTGGGCGCGGTGCTGGATGGACGGCGCCGGGCTCGTCATGGACATCGGTCGCGGCGAGGTCGTGAAGCTTCCGCCCAAAACGCGTGACGCGTGGTGGGAAGGCACCACACGTGAGTGGCCATTCATGGCAGCAGATCTCGGGATGTCGCGCGACGACCTGATGGCCCACTACCAGAGTAATCATGTCGCGGTGGCATACGGTGATGTCTTCGATGACATGGTCGAATTGTCTCGGCGCCTCGGCTTCCGCGTACGCATCCTGGCGCGCCAGTGACAGAATCGCTGTTTCTCGGCGTCGATGTCGGCACCGGCAGCGTTCGCGCCGGGCTCTTTACCCGCGCCGGCCGGCAGGTCGGTCGAGGCGAGAAAGCGATCCGCGTCTGGCAGGAAAAAACCGACCATGTCGAGCAGTCCTCTGACGATATCTGGCAAGCGGCGTGCACCTCGGTCAAGCAGGCGCTCGAAAGTGCAGGCGTTTCCGGTGACGCGGTCGCCGGCATTGGTTTCGACGCGACCTGTTCGCTTGTCGCGCTTGATGCTGAGGGCAAGCCGGTGACGGTGAGTGCGTCGGGCGAGGATGAAAGAAATGTGATGGTGTGGATGGACCATCGCGCGCTGGGCGACGCCGACGAAATCAACGCGGGCGGGCATGCCGTGCTGGAGTACGTGGGTGGCAAGATCTCGCCTGAGATGCAAACACCCAAACTGCGTTGGCTCCAGCGTGAACTGCCCGGCACCTGGCAACGCACCGCGCTCTGGTTCGACTTGCCGGATTACCTCACGTGGCGGGCGACTGGCAGTACGGACCGTTCGCTATGCAGTACAGTGTGCAAATGGACCTACCTGGGCCATGAACGTCGCTGGGACACTGGATACTTGAATGCAATCGGCCTTGAAGGGCTGGCTGCCGATCCGGCGCCGATCGGCGATGTCGTCCGCGTGCCGGGTGAACGGATCGGGGAATTGTCGGCGTCCGCGGGCAAGGAACTGGGCCTGCCCGCCGGGATTCCTGTTGCCACGTCATTGATCGATGCGCACGCCGGCGCGCTGGGTGTACTTGGTGCGGCCGCGACCGAAGCGCCGCTGACCGACCGGCTCGCGATCATAGCCGGCACCTCTGCCTGTCACCTTGCGTTGTCGAAAGACAAAGTCGTTGCCCCCGGCGTGTGGGGCCCTTATTACGAGGCGCTGATACCGGAAGCCTGGCTGCTAGAAGGCGGGATATCGGCTTCCGGCGCGTTTCTCGACCTTGTGCTCGCGTCCCACCCGGCGACGCGAGGTAGCGAAAACGCGTTCGATCTCGCCGAGAACGCCGTGCGCCAACAGATCGAAAAAGGGGAGACGGAGATATCGCTGACCTCGAGCGTGCACCTGCAGCCAAACGTGCTGGGCAATCGTTCGCCGCTCGCCGAGCCTGCATTGAAGGGTGGCATGGCCGGATGGCATCTCCACGCAGATGAGGCGGACCTGGCGCGCTGGTATCTCGCGGCGTTGCAGTCGTTGGCGTATGCGACGCGCCATATCATCGAAGTACTGAGAGAAAGCGGTTCTGCGGTGGGTCTTGTGGTGGCGTCCGGCACGAGTGCGACGAATCCAAGATGGTGCCAGGTTCATGCCGATGTGCTCGGGATTCCAGTGGCGGTGCCTGAAGAGTCGGACGGCGTACTGTTGGGTTCCGCTATGCTCGGCGCGACCGCGGCAGGTGAGTACGGCTCGCTTGAAGAGGCGATGACTTCCATGGCCCGTCCGGGACACCTGTATGAGCCGAACCCTGAAATGGCCGCGTTCCACGATCGCAAGTATCGTGTCTACCGGCGCATGATCGACGACCAGCGTGACTATGACGCGATGATGCGCGACGCCTGAGGCGTGAGCCGTGGCCGCGGGCTTGCTACACTACGCAGCCCGGTCACAATCCGGTGCGCCGGTCCGAAGACACTATGCAATTCAAGGTCACCCACAATGATGGCGCGGCGCGTCGCGGTCGCCTCGAACTTGCGCACGGCACCGTGGAGACGCCGATCTTCATGCCGTGCGGCACCTATGGTTCGGTGAAGGCGCTCTCGCCTGCGACGTTGGGCGAGATCGGCGTGCAGATCCTGCTGGGCAACACATTTCACCTTTACCTGAGACCCGGCATGGAAGTGATTGCCAAACACGGCGGCCTTCACCGGTTCATGGGTTGGCACAAGCCGATTCTCACCGATTCCGGCGGCTTCCAGGTTTTCAGCCTGGGCGAGATGCGTCGGATCAGCGAGGAGGGCGTAAAGTTTCGTTCGCCGGTGAACGGCGACGAGGTGTTCCTCAGCCCGGAAGTCTCGATGGACATCCAGACGACACTTGATTCCGATATCGCGATGGTGTTCGACGAGTGCACGCCGTATCCGGCGGAAAAGCAGGCGGTAGCGGACTCGATGGCCTTGTCGCTCAGGTGGGCGAGGCGTAGCCGCGATGCCTATAAGAGTACCAACGCGCTGTTCGGTATCGTGCAGGGTGGGGTGCATGTCGACTTGCGCGACGAATCGCTCGCCGGGCTGGTCGACATCGGCTTCGAGGGTTATGCCATCGGCGGCCTCTCCGTCGGCGAGCCGAAAGAAGAGATGATGAAAGTCGTCGAGCAAGTCGCCCCGAGGATGCCGGCTGACCGGCCGCGATACCTCATGGGCGTGGGCACGCCGCAGGACCTCGTGGAGTGCGTGCGCCGCGGCGTCGATATGTTCGATTGCGTGATGCCGACACGTAACGCACGCAACGGCCACCTTTTTACGTCCCGGGGCGTGATCAAACTGCGCAATGCCGTGCATCGCCACAGCGACGAGCCACTTGACCCGAATTGCAGTTGCTATACGTGCCGAAACTTCTCGCGGGCGTACCTGCACCACCTGGACAAGTGCGGTGAGATGCTGGGGGCGCAGCTCAACTCGATCCACAACGTCCAGTATTACCTCGACTTGATGGCCGGCATGCGAGCCGCCATTGAAATGGGGGCACTGGATGCCCATATCGAACAGATCTACGAAGGCTGGCAAGGATCGTCGTCCTGAGCGGAGGGGCCTTGCCCCGAAGGATCGTCGTCCTGAGCGGAGGGGCCTTGCCCCGAAGGATGGTCGTCCTGAGCGTAGGGGCCTTGCCCCGAAGTCGAAGGACCTCAACGTTCCACCCAACCCGCCCTTCGCACAACAACACTGCGTTTCATTGCTTGTAACGCCCCCTTCATAGAAAATACGCACCTTTCGCAGACCAAGGATTCCCGATGATCGACCTGCTTATTCCCAGCGCGATGGCCGCAGATGCCGGTGGTGGCGCTTCGGGCGGACCTTTCCCGGGGTTCGACTTCTTCATCATCATCATCTTCGCGCTCGTGTTCTATTTCATTGTCTGGCGCCCCCAGAGCAAGCGTCAGAAGGAGCACCGTGAGCTGGTCGGCGGCCTTGCAAAGGGCGACGAGGTCGTTACCAACGGCGGGATGCTGGGCAAGATCACCAAGGTCGAAGAGCAATACATCGCGGTCGAGGTAGCGCCGAACGTCGAAGTCAAAATCCAGAAGCACGCCGTTGCCGCAGCCCTCCCCAAGGGCACGATCAAGCAGATCTAGGCCGGGACAGTGCTGAACACCTATCCCCTCTGGAAAAACCTGCTGATTGTTTTTGTCCTGGTATTCGGGGTTGTCTACGCGCTGCCGAATATCTACCCGCCGGATTTCGCGATCCAGATCTCGACCGAAGCCGGCAAGGGCGGCGCCGTGCCGCAGAACGTGGTCGATACCGCGGTCGCGGGCCTCAAGGATGCGGGCATTGAAATCAAGGCAGCCGACATCGAGAACGGCAATGGCCTGATTCGGGTTTTTACCGATGAGGATCAGTTGCAGGGCAAGGAAGTTGTCCAACTCGCCCTCCACAACCTGAAGGAACACTACATCGTGGCGCTGAACTCCGCGCCGACGACGCCGGGCTGGCTTGCCGATATGGGTGCGCAGCCCATGAAGTACGGTCTCGACTTGCGTGGTGGTGTGCACTTCCTGCTGGAAGTGGATACCCAGGCAGCAATCAAGGCACGCGTCGATCAACTCGAGGACGACGTCAAGCGCAACCTTCGTGAAGAGAACCTGCGTTACAAGTATGTGAGGGTCGATGGCGCGACACTCAAAGTCGGGTTCGACCAGCAGGACGTACGCGATGAAGCGCGCACCAAACTGCAGACTCAGTTTCGTGAATTCCAGTTCCAGAGCGGTTTCGACGACGCCTACTACCTCACGCTGACGGTGACGCAACAGACGATCGATGAGATCCAGACGTTCGCCGTGCAGCAGAACGTGCAGACGATCCGCAATCGCATCAACGATCTTGGCGTGGCCGAGCCCCTGGTACAGCAACTCGGCGGCAGCCGGATTGTGGTTGACCTGCCCGGTGTCCAGGATACGGCAGAAGCGAAGGAAAGGCTCGGCAAGGTCGCGACCCTCGAGTTCCGGATGGAAGCATTGCCGGATGCACCGCGCTCCACGACGCTGCCTTACGATTACGAAGGCAGGACAGTCCAGCTCGAGCGCAACATCATCGTACGCGGTGACCGCGTAATCGATGCACAGGTCGGCTACGACCAGAACTCCGGCCTGCCGCAGGTCAACCTCACGCTCGATGGCGAGGGCGGCGAGAAGATCAACCGTGCGACGCGCAACAACGTCGGTCGTCGCATGGCGGTCATCTATATCGAGACCAAGACGCGCGATGTGCTGAAGATGGTCGACGGTGAGAAAAAGCTCGTACCGGAACCCTATATCGAGAAGCGCATCATCAGTCTCGCGACGGTGCAGAGTGCGCTCGGTGTGAAGTTCCGGATCACGGGACTGACCGCCGGCGAGGCGCGCGAACTCTCTGCGCTCCTGCGTGCCGGTGCGCTCGCGGCAGACATGTTCATCGTCGAGGAACGCACCGTTGGTGCGAGCCTTGGCCAGCAAAACATTGAACAGGGCGCCGTCTCCGTAACGGTCGGTATGGGTCTGGTCCTGCTCTTCATGCTGGGTTATTACCGCGTGTTCGGGCTTGCCGCCAACATTGCCCTCATCACCAACCTCATCCTGCTGGTTGCGCTCATGTCGACGCTGTCGGCGACGCTGACCATGCCGGGTATTGCCGGTATCGTCCTGACCGTCGGTATGGCGGTCGACGCCAACGTTCTCATCTTCTCGCGAATAAAAGAGGAGGTGAAAAATGGCATGTCGCCGCAATCGGCGATCAATGCCGGCTTCGAACGGGCGTTCGTCACAATTCTCGACGCCAACCTGACGACACTGATCGTCGCGCTGATCCTGTTCAGCATCGGCACCGGCCCGATCAAGGGATTCGCCGTCACACTCTCGATCGGTATCCTCACTTCCATGTTTACGGCCATCATGGTGACACGCGCCATCGTCAACCTGATCTATGGTCGCCGTAAAGTCACCAAACTGTTGATATAGCCATGCCTGAACTGAAAATTGATTTCATGCGATACCGGCACGTGCTCGGCACGGCGTCGGCCATCCTGGTGTTCGCGTCGGCCGTATCGCTGGTTGTGAACCAGCTGAACTGGGGTCTCGATTTCACGGGCGGTACACTGGTTGAGGTGGTCTACGACAAGCCTGTCGATCCGCAAACGGTTCGCGAGCAACTCGATGATGCCGGTTACACCGGGCACGTCGTGCAGTATTTTGGTTCCGACCGGGATGTCCTCGTTCGGGTGCCGCCACAGAAGAACCTGACCGACCAGCAGAATGCGA
>JAGRIN010000199.1 GCA_020443245.1 Pseudomonadales bacterium | reverse complement strand
TATGGCCGCCCGCCTGCATGCAAGACGGATGCCTCATTTCGGGGTTCTGCGCGGAGAATTCGCCTGGAAGGTGTCGGCGCACCCCAGCGCGGGCCAGGGTGGCAGTAGTGCGCTGCGACAGGGACGGGAGGTCGGAATGCCGATACCGAAGGCGGTGCCGTCACACGGTCCCGCCGGTGGTGTCCGGGGGACACCAAAACCCGCCGCGCAACCAACGCAGTCGGTAGTCAGTAGTTCGCAAACAGCCTGTTGAGCCGGGTGCCCAGGCGCTCGAGCGTGGCCAGCAGGTGGTCATACTGGACCTTGTCCCGTGTAAACCCGGACCGGCCATCGACGCCCGTATCGCGGTAGGCCGACTCGTCCTGTCGAAGGTTCGTGAAGATCAGGTCGAGCCCGGCGATCGCCTGGCCCAGTGCCTCCGCGTAGTCGGACAGCACCTGTTGCAGCTCCCGGTCCCGGCCTTTCGCGGGTTCGTTGCGGGTCACATCTTTGATCTGGAGCTTGAGTGTGGCGAGTTCGTCCTGCAGACCTTTCAATGACTGCGAGAACTCACCGTAGGCACGCTGGCGATGTCCGCGCAGTGCATCGATGATCAATCGGAACGACGCAGCGCCGAACAGGGCATTGTGGATCGCGTGATAGCGATGATGCACATCAGCCACCCCACACCCGATGTCAACGATGCCAGACACGTCTCAAGGTCCTTTCGGGTCTCTGCGCAGATGCGTTTGGTATTGGATCTTCAACCAGATCCCGACGAACAGCAGGCCGAGGGCGATCGAAACCAGGATCGGGTCCAGCCTGCCGTCAATGAAGAACACGATCGCGAGGATGGCGACGCTGACCCAGAACGCCATCACCGCCGCCACCCATCGCGTCTTCAGACTATCCCTCGTCCGTGCCCAGTCTGCCGACACGTCAGCATCGCTCTGTTTCATGCCACCCTCAATCCCGCCGGGCAGGTGCGGGAGCCGGGCAACGGGACACCGATCAGGTCGTTCCTCGTGACCTGTCGCTGCGGATCAGTCGTCGGCCGGTGTCGGATGGCGGTACGCGGCATGCCAATCTCTCCCGATCTATTCCGTCCAGCGGATACGCACTTCATCGATGGCCCTTGCGCTGCGACGATGCACCGTCAAAAGGTAACGTCCCGCTTCGATCCGTGTCCCTTGCAGTGGGATGGAGCCGGTCTTGTGCAGGATGAAACCGGCGACCGTGGCATAGTCTCCGGCCGGGAGCTCGACCCCGAGTCCCTCGGCGAGTTGGCCAAGCTCGGTGCGGCCGCTGGTCAGATAGTCCCGGTCGTCGAGTCTGCGGAACGTCTCTTCGGCGGACCCCGGCAGGTCGTACTCATCGTGCAGGTCCTCTACCACCTGCTCGACGATATCCTCGACGGTCACGATACCCTCGGCCGACCCGAACTCGTCGACCACCACCGCCACGACCTCCCCGGCCTTGCGCAGCTGCAGCAGCAGATCACGAATGCTCTTGGTGGCCGGCACGTACTGGGCCTCGCGCACGAATTGCGCGATCAGGCGATCGTCCGCCTCGCCGAGCAGATCCAGCACGTACAGCATGCCGGTCACCCGGTCGACGCGCTCGTCGTAGGCCGGCAAGCGGATGTGACCCGATGTCGCCGCCAAACGCCTTGCTTCGCCGCAGGTCGCCTGACGGTCGATCACGGTCACATCGATCAACGGTTCCATGACATCCCTTACGCGCGTCTCGGAGAAATTGAACGTGCGTCGGATCATCTCCTTTTCGGCCGGCTCGATATCACCGCTTGCGGCGGCCGGTAACTGGAGCATGGTCTTTATCTCTTCGCGCAGTGTGAATGGATTGCGCTCCTGTCCTCCCGCAAGCTTGGCCAGGAGTCGCGTGATCAGCGAGAACACCAACAGGATCGGGAAGAAAATGTACGAAAACAGGCGCAATGCGAATATCACATAGGGCGTCAAGGTGTCCGCGCGCTGCTGAAAGACACTCTTCGGTACGATCTCGCCGAAGATCCAGATAAGGGGGGCCGCGAGGACCACGGCCAACCAGCTCCCCTGTTCGCCGAACAGGTGAATCATCAATGCAGTGACCATCGTGGTGTTGGTTACGACCGCGATGTTCGTCCCGACCAACGTCGTGGACAGCAACCACTCGGGCTTCTGCAGCATATCGAGTGCGAGCTTCGCACCCCTGGACCCCTTGGCGGCATTGTGACGAAGCTTCATCTGGTCCGCGCTGACGACGCCGATCTCCGAGCCGGAGAAGAATCCCTCGAGGACCAGGCAGACCGCGATGATCAACAGCGTGGTCAACACATCCATGAGGACCTCGTCGGGCCACGCATACGTTGGGTCGGCCATCGAGGGCTTGTGCGGCACTCCCGGATCATGGGCCCGTTCCCTCTGGGCCATCCGGCGGTATCTCGCCGGTCGGAGACGTCGGTTCCAGGCCATCCACGCCCGCTTCCGGCGCGGGTGTCATTCGATTCGCGGCCTCGCTCGCCGGAAATGCAACGGCCACCTCCGCGATACGGTTGTTCTCGATGCGTTGCGCCCAGAACCTGAGCAGTCCCACGTCGATCGAATCCCCCTCCTCCGGAAGTTCACCGAAGTGATGCAGCACCAGTCCGCCGAGGGTCTTGAGCTCGCCGACCTGAAGATCGGTGCCGAAACGGGCGTTGAAATCCTCGATGGGCGTTGCACCCGGCAACGCAAAACGACCATCCAACAACTCGCGAATCCAGTCCTCGTCAGCCTCGTCCGACGGCGTGGGGATGTCACCGAAGATCGCCTCCAGCAGATCCCCCATCGTGATCAGGCCGGTTACGCCGCCGAACTCGTCGACGACCACGGCGAAGGACTTGTGGCCCTCCTGGAAACTGACGAAAAGGTCGGCCGCGGACTTCGACTCGGGAACGAAATACGCCCCTCGCAGGATATTGCGCAGCGGTTGTGCGTCGCTGCCGAGCGAAGCGATATCAATGCCGAGCAGGTCACGCGCATGCAGGATACCAACGACATTGTCGCGATGGTCCTCGAACACCGGCATGCGCGACTGCCGACTGGTGCGAAAGATGTCCAGGATCTCGGCACCACCGGCATCTGCCGGTACGAAGGTGACGTCCGCACGCGGCGTCATCAAGTCCTCGACCGTCCAGTTGCGAAAATCGAAGATGTGGTCGATGAGTTGGGCCTCCATATTGTCCAGGGCCCCCTCTCCCACCGCTTCATGCGCCAGTGTGCGCACCATGTCTTCGGTCACGATATTGCCGGGCGACCGCTCGGTACCGACGAACAGCGTGGTGAACCAGTCGGCTACAGCACGCACTGTCCATCGCACCGGGGCGATCAGGCGGGCAAACAGGTCGATCGGGCCACTCTGGTAGGCTGCGAACGCGACATTGTTGCGTATCGCGAGCGTCTTCGGCGTGATCTCGCCGCAGATCAGCAGTATGGGCACCATGATGAACAGGTTGAACAGCTTGTTCTCGGCACCGAAGAGGTGAATCACCATGGCCGCGGACAGCACCGAGGCCGAGACGTTGACGAATTCGTTGCCGATCAGGATTGTGACGATCAATCGCCTCGGTTCGCTGAGCAATTGCTGGATCAAGCCCACACGCGGATGTCCATCGGCACGCATCTTTTCGATCTGGACGTCGTTCAGGGAAAACAGCGACGTCTCAGCGCTCGAAAAAAACGCCGACAACCCGAGCAGGGCGATAAACAGCAGCAGTTCTATCCAGAAACTGAATTCCAAGACCAGTTAGCCCTCACGGCCGGGGATGTTGGGCTCCATCGGAGACCCCCAACACGTCTTCATCCAGGCAAAATCGCAATACCGGCCGGATCAGGCACACCCCGCGGTCGGTACCCGGCACGACGACCGCATCCTCAGGCCGACATGCTGCCGGAATCCGCTACTTCAGGTCCTTGAGCGCCTTCAGCCCTTTCTTTCGCTGTGCGCGAATGACCGCAAGATGCTTGCGAATCTTTTCCTTGTCACTCTTGTTCTTTTCCGCCTCGAGCTTGTGTACCAGTTTGCGCTTGCGCTTCTTCAGCTTCTGCAGAATGTCTTTGAGGGACTTCTTCTTGTCTCGGCGCTTCATCTTTTCCGCGCTGAGTATCTCCTCGGCCTTTTTCAACAGCTTGGGCGTTTTCATAAGATATCGAGTTCCGCATTCATGAGTCGTGGTGTTCCAGCTCGGATCTCAGCTCCTCGATCTCGTCTTCGGTGAGGGCCAGTTCCCGCTCGACTTCCCTCATCGAGGCATCTCCGGTGGCAAACAGCACTTCACCCATCTGTACCAGATTCTTGGCGACATCGTAGGCATAGGTGGCGTCGTTCATCAATGAAGTCGCCATGGTGGCGGTGATCTTGTTGTCCCGAATGAGTTCTTCGAGGACGCCATTGCGTGTGCTGTCCTGATCTTCCATTTCCACCTTGAGCGTGTCGAATGACAGCACTGCCAGGGGATCCTCGGTATGTGCACGCACCTCGGCCAGATGACGCAGGACCTCGCCCAGCTGTATACGAATCTTGTTGTATTCCTCGCGAATGGCCGCGTTGTCCGACGCGACGTACCGCGCCAGGTTCTTGTGCATGTGCTTGGTGTCCTTTATCGCTTCGACCATGTCGCGGCCCGCGGCGCGCAACGCAAACAGCGTATTGGACTGCTCTTCGTTCATCGTCACTTGAGCCCTGCTGATGAAATTGACGATCTCGCTGTACAGGCCTTTGACGGTGGTGTTGTACTCGTCATCCAGGTCGATGGCGATCGGCTTGCTGGTCCGCTTGACGACATCGGCGAGGTCCAGATCCGAAAGTATGTCTTTGCGGTGCAGGCTGAGGCCGTGCGCGATTATCGCGAACGCGTTGTCGTACAGACGCAGGGTCTCTTTCCTCACCGCCTCGATGGCCGTGTCCGGCAGCTCGATGACCGAGTCGTTGAGGTACATCGGCACTGCCGCGGCCGCCGCCTTCTCGGGCATCGTTCGCATCAGGAAACTCACGAGGTGATTGATGAACGGCATCATCACCACGATGCCGATCGTGTTGAAGACACTGTGGAATACGGCGAGTTTCAGCGTGTAGTCGTCGTCGGCGATGCCCACCGACGAGCTGATCAGATTGACCCCCTGAGCGATCTGGTGGATGAACGCGATGGCGATCAGCGCGGTGACCATGTTGAAGATCAGGTGGGCCGCCGCCAGGCGCTTGCCCTGGATGTTCGAACTCATCGAACCCAGGATGGCGGTGATCGTGGTGCCGATGTTGGCGCCGATCGCAAGCGCCAGGGCATTTTCGTATGTGACCTGCTGGGCTGCCAGGGCCGTGATGATGATCACCAGGGTCGCATGACTGGACTGCATGATCACCGTCGCCGCGACGCCGATCAGCGTGAACAGGAAGATGCCCGGATAGCCTTCCACCGCGAAGGCGGTCAGGTCGATGGTGTCGCGAAACGCCTCGAAGCCTTCCTTCATGTGATGGATGCCGAGGAACAGGAAGCCCAGTCCAGCCAGGACGTATCCCACACCCTTGAGGTTCTTCGAGCGTTGGAACACCAGGATGATGCCGAATACCAGCATGGGCATCGCATACGCCGATATCTTGACCTTGAGCCCGAAGCCCGCGATGAGCCAGGCGCCGGTCGTGGTACCCAGATTCGCACCGAAGATGATCCCTATGCCGGCCGCCAGTCCGATCAGGCCGGCACTGAGGAAGGAGATCGTGATGACGGATACCAGCGAACTCGACTGCATCAGCGTTGTGGTGACGACACCGAAGCTGAGCGACTTCCAGAGCCCTTCCGTGGTCTTACGCAGCAGCCGTTCGAGCAGGCCGCCGGTAAAGGCCTTGAAACCGTCTTCGAGCGCGAGCATGCCAAACAGGAAGATCGCGACCCCGGCGGATATCTCTTTGAAATCCGGACTGACCCAGAAACCGTACGCGAGGATGGCGAGGATTGTCGGGAGTAGTATCTTTTTCATAGCATCATCGCCGCCATCACCATCAAGGAAGCTTGCACAACCAAAGGTGCCCGTACCGCCGGTCGTACGTCCTCGTGCCGTGCTTTATGTCGCGTCCCGGATCGCCGCTGTCAACGACGAACACGAAGATTTCGCCGAGGTATCGGCAGGTCGCGCACTCCAAGGAATGCTAGCACAGGCAAAGCAAAGGCCCGTCGACGCGTGTAACTCCCGGGTGATGACGCGGCCGCTCGGCTTGGCGGTTGTCAATGAAACAGGTAGTCGCGGTCACATGGCCGGTAGTTGCTCACGACCCCCATCGCGTCCAGAAGGCCGAGTAGAAAAGCCGTCGCTGAGATGCGTCCCAGGCCGCCGGCGATACATGCAGAC
>JAGRIN010000001.1 GCA_020443245.1 Pseudomonadales bacterium | reverse complement strand
CGACGACGGTTCGAACTTCCTCACCCCACTCGTCGTTCGGAACCCCGATCGTGCACACCTCATGCACCGCAGGATGCTTCATCACCTCGTTGTCGACTTCCTGCGGGTAAATGTTCACGCCGCCGGATATGATGACTTCGGCCGTGCGCCCTGTCAGGAAGAGATAGCCGTCCTCGTCAAAGTAACCCATGTCCCCGAGCGTAAAGAAGTCACCACGCCAAGACGACGCGGTCTTGTCCGGATCCTTGTAGTACTCGAACTTGTCACCAGTCGACTTCATGTAAATCGTGCCCACCTCGTTCGGGCCGAGTTCGTTGCCTTCCTCGTCGAGTATCCGGTTGTCGTAGCCGGCAGGAGGCTTGCCCACGGTTCCCGGCTTCTTCAGCCACTCCTGTGACGTCACCGTAAAGCCGCCGCCACCCTCGGTCGCGGCGTAGTATTCGTTCACCACCGGCCCGAACCACTCGATGATCGCCTGTTTCACATGGACCGGGCACGGCGCCGCACCATGATTCACGTTGCGCAAACTGGAAACATCGTACTTTTCGCGCACCTCTGCCGGCAACTGCAGCATGCGGTGAAACATCGTTGCGACCATATGCGTATGTGTCACGCCGTGTTGCTGGATGAGCGCCAACGTCTCTTCGGGGTCCCACTTGTCCATCATGACGACCGGCACGCCCGAGACCAGGCTCCTGACGACACTCATAAGGGGTGCAGCATGATAGGCGGGTCCTGTCAAAAGCGTACAGTCACCAAGCGGTTCCATCGGCGCGGCACCGGTTTCCCATGCCGGCAGCATCGGCTGGCGATCCCGCCGCCAGACACCTTTCGGTCGACCGGTCGTACCGGACGTGTACAGCATATAACGGCCGAACTCAGGGTCGTCGATATCCGAGGCATCCTGTACGCCCACGAATTCATCGTAATCGATGAACCCGGGCTCATCCGCGCCGTCGACCATGACCGCAACCAGGCCCTCACCGATCGCTTCCCGCGCGAATGCGGCCGCTTCACGATACCGGCGCTCGGTCAGAAACACCTTCGCTTCACAGTTCTCCACGATATAGGCGACTTCCTCGCCGGAGAGATGCCAGTTGATCGGCGTGAGTCGGACACCGGAACGCAGACTGGCCTTGTAGACCTCAACGAATTCCGGACGATTGCCCATCAGGAGCGCGACCGAATCGCCCGAGCGTATGCCGGCGCGTCGCCACGCCCTCACCAGTTGGTTGGCCCGCGCATTGAGTTCACCAAATGTCCGCTGCCCGAACCTGGAGTCAACCGCCACCCGGTCCGGCGTATCGCGCGCGTAAATCGCCAGTGCCATGCCCTGTTGTGCGGCCTGACACACTGTCTCGAAATCTGTGAAAGGGTATTGAGCCATGATCAGTTGTTGTAGTGGTAGCAGTCGCCTGAGGGTAACACAAAGCCGTGAGACGTCGGTCGAACACAACGACGAGCATTGATCGACCGCGGGCGTCGAAGTAGCATCAAGGCATGGCGCAATTCTCCCTGACCGTGAACGGCGTTCCCCATCGCGTCGAAGCTGACGAGGCAACACCGCTCCTTTATGTGCTGCGCAACATGATCGGGCTTGACGGTCCCCGATACGGATGTGGCGCGGAACAATGCGGCGCCTGCACTGTTCTCGTGAACGGCGAACCCAGGCACGCCTGCACAGTTCCGATCGACCAACTCGCCGCTGCAAGCGTCGTTACCGTGGAAGGACTCGCCCGGGACGGTCATCCCCTCATCGAAGCATTCCTTGCCCACAATGCAGCGCAATGCGGATATTGCTCGAGCGGCATCCTCGTGGAAGCTGCCAGCCTGCTCGCCGCCAACCCGACGCCGACTCGCGCCGAGGTCATGCGCGCGCTGGACGGACACCTCTGTCGCTGCGGCGCCCACAACCGCGTCATCAAGGCAGTACTGTCCGTCTCCTCGCCAGAAAAGCCCTGATATGCCCCTGCCTGAATCCCTCGAACGCAATCCTCGCCTAGACGACTGGATTCAGTTTGAGCGCGAGAGGATCATCGTTCGCACCGGCAAAGTCGAGCTGGGCCAGGGCATTGCCACCGCAATTGCGATGATTGCAGCCGAGGAACTCGAGGTCAGCGTCGAGCAGATCCAGGTGAGGACCGGCAACACGGCAGAGGGTCCCAACGAGTTCCTGACCGCGGGCAGCATGTCGATAGAAACCAGTGGCGCGGCCGTTCGCCAGGTCTGTGCAGAAGTTCGTGCACTGCTGATGGCTCGCGCGGCCGAACGACTCGGCGTTCCGCTACACGAACTTTCCATCGTCGATGGCATCGTCCGCCACACGAAGACCAACCATTCAGCCAGTTGGTTCGAGCTTGCAGGAGAATCGCCGTTCGGCGTTGACGCAACCGGCCGGGCCACGCCAAGGCCTTTCGAGAGCTATCGGTTGATCGGTCGCACGACGACGCGCATCGACCTCCGCGACAGGTTCACCGGCCGGCGTGCGTTCATCCAGGATGAGCCACGCGACGGATTGTTGCACGGCAGGATCGTAAGAGGCCCGTCGGTCAATCACATGCTTGCCGGCATCGACACGGTTCGGGCCAGTCGGTTACCCGGCATCGTAAACGTCGTGGTCGACGGCGGATTCGTCGGCGTTGTGGCGGTAGACGAATTCACCGCATCACGCGCACGCGCACTGCTGGCGCGTGACGCGCAATGGAAACGCCAGGGCGCTGCACCGTCACCTGACCCTGTCTCCTTCCTGCAATCGAACGCCGATGACCACCTGCTGGTTGTCGACGGGACGCCGGTACCGGGTCCGCTTCCGCCTCGCGAGACCGGGGAAAACACGCTCCGCGCAACGTACTTCAAGCCATACCACATGCATGGGTCGATCGGACCGTCCGCGGCCGTTGCAACGTTCACGCAAGGAAAACTTCGGATCAAGAGCCACAGCCAGGGCCCGTCGGTGATACGCGACTCGATCGCGGCCGCACTGGATATGTCACCCGGTGACATATCCGTCCGGCATGTGGGCAACGCCGGTTGTTACGGACACAACGGCGCGGACGACGCGGCGATGGATGCGGCCATGCTCGCGATCGCGACACCTGGCCGCACCATCCTGCTCAAGTGGGAACGAGAGGACGAACACCGCTACGAGCCGTACAGTCCCGCGATGGTCATGCAGATGGAGGCAAGTCTCTCAGCCGATCGCATCACGCACTGGAACGCCGACATTTACAGCCAGACCCACTCGGGTCGCCCCATGCCCCACCGTAGCGTATCGAACCTGATCGCCGCCTGGCACAAATCGTCACCTTTGGCACGTGCAGAATCACGGCCCGGGCTGGGCAATCACAGCGGCATTCACCGCAATGCCGATCCTTACTATTCGTTACCGTCTCGCCGGATCATCAAACACCTTGTCCGCGACCAGGGCGTGCGCACCTCCTCGACGCGAGGACTGGGCGCCTTCGGCAACGTTTTCGCAATCGAGAGCTTCATGGACGAACTGGCGCATGCCGCAGGTATCGATCCGGTCGATTTCCGCCTCGCCCATCTCGCCGACAATCGAGCCGAGGAAGTCATCCGCACAGCGGTGAGTCTCTCTGCGGCATTCGAGCCGCCGGATATGCCGAACGCGCGCATCGGCCGGGGACTCGCATTCGCCCGTTACAAGAATCGGCAAACCTACGCCGCGGTCGTCATCTGCCTTGCCGTAAACGAAGAAACGCTACGCACCACCCTGCTACACGGCGCAATCGCGGCCGACGCGGGCCAGGTCATCGATCGTGACGGCCTTGCCAACCAACTGGAGGGAGGGGTCTTGCAGGCTGCGAGTTGGACGCTGAAGGAAGCCGTGACGTTCGACGACGAGGCGACCACTTCGGTCGATTGGGAAACTTACCCCATCCTGCGCTTCTCTGAAGTGCCGGAAGTCGATGTCGCCGTGCTCGACCGCCCCGGGTCTCCCAGTCTCGGCGCTGGCGAGGCGACGCAGGGACCGACGCCCGCGGCGATTGCCAATGCGATCTTCAATGCGACCGGCGTACGCCTGCGCCGGATCCCGTTCACCCCCGATGCACTCAGGCAAGCCGCGATGAGGAATGAACCATGAAATCGTATAACCGTGCACGTGAAGATGTCGGCAATATCATCCTGTTGGAACACGTCAACGTGACAGTCCCGGACCAGGGCATTGCGACATTCTTCTATGTAACCGGACTGGGCCTGACCCGTGACCCGTTCGTGGACTTCGGACCTTTCAATGTCTGGGTCAACTGCGGCGAGCAACAGTTTCACCTGCCGACCGCCGCACCACAGGTGCTGCGCGGCCATGTGGGCGTGGTTGCAGGCAGTCTGGACGACCTCCAGGAACGCCTCGGCCGCGTCGCGAGACGACTGGAAGGCACCCGGTTCTCCTGGACGCGCTCGCCCCGACACCTCGAAGTGACCTGCCCCTGGGGAAACCGAATCCGCTGTTTCGAACCCGGCAAGTATCGCATGCCGCTCGGGATTGCCTACGTCGAGTTCGACGTACCCCGCGGGTCAGCCCAAGGAATCGCAAGGTTCTACAATGACGTCATCGGCGCACCCGCCATCGTCAAGCGCAACACGTGTGAAGTCGCCGTCGGTCGTGGACAGTCCCTCAGGTTTCACGAAACGACCAGCCGATTACCCGATTACGACGGCCATCACATCGCCGTTTACGTCACAGATTTTTCCGCACCCCATCGTGAGTTGTCCGCGCGCGGGCTCATCACCGAAGAGTCGGACGAGCACCAGTATCGCTTCACATCCATCTTCGATCCGGCGACCGGCGATACACTTTATGAACTCGAACACGAAGTGCGCAGCCTCTACCACCCGATGTACGCAAGACACCTCACCAACCGCAATCCGGCCCAATCGTTTGGTCATTACGTTCCCGGCCGCGACAGATTCGTTCCCTAACCACCCGGATAAGCTGCTAGAATAGCCGCTTTTTTCAAAGGGCAAATTGCGCATGGCAACGAGACCGACGATGCGGCGCGCCTACGGCGTCAGGATCATGAACTCAAACCACCCCGAGATCCGACGTCTCAAGCGGGAAGGCAATGTCGCCGAGATCCACGGCAACAAGTTCTGGAACTCGAGCTTTCTCGTCATGGACTACCTCAAGAAGAATCCGCTCAGAAAGCGCGTCCGTGTGCTGGAAATCGGTTGCGGATGGGGGCTGCTCGGCATCTACTGTGCGCGCGAATTCGATGCCCGTGTTACCGGCATCGATGCCGATGAAAATGTATTGCCATACATGGCGCTTCATGCCGACGTGAACGACGTGAAGGTGACCGGTCTCAAAATGTCGTTCCAGCAACTCACCGTCGAAAAGCTGAAACAATATGACGTCATCCTCGGTGCGGACATTTGCTTCTGGGACGAGATGACCGGCCTGCTCTATAACCTGATCGGTCGTGCATTCAAGGCAGGTGTATCGACAGTCATGATCGCCGATCCATGTCGCCCGCCCTTCGGCGCACTGGTTGAGAAATGCAGGAAGAAATACGGCGACAACGTTCACGTCGAAGAGAAGTGGCTGACTCGACCGGTTCATGCCTCCGGAGAGATCCTGATCGTCAGGCGCTGAACACAAGACGACTGGCCGCGCTTCGATGTTAAGATGAATCCGTCCTTCACGGAGACCACGCGATGATTGTGACCACCACTTCAACGATCGAGGGCAAGCGCATCGTCAAGTATCTCGGCATCGTCACCGGCGAAGCGATACTGGGCGCCAATATCTTCCGCGATATGTTCGCCGCCGTGCGTGATATTGTCGGTGGACGCTCTGCCGCCTATGAGCGCGAACTGGGCAAGGCGCGCGAAATTGCACTCGACGACATGGAAGACTGGGCACAGGAACTCGGCGCCAACGCCGTCGTGGGCATCGACATCGACTATGAGAGTTTTGGCCAGACCAACGGCATGATGATGGTCAGCGTATCCGGGACCGCCGTGCTTACCGAGGATATCCAGCGCTGAAGTTTTCGTTCGGTCGCGTGCGACGTGCCAGCACGAGGTCGAAAGCAAGCATCCCGCAACCACAGATCACCGCGAACAGCAGCGGTCCCGCCAACCCCTGGCTCCACAGCTTGATCACCCAATCGACCTGGACCACTTTGCCGAAAGCCGGCACGACATTGATCGTCACGATGCCCGCGACAAGCGTCGGCAAGCAAACCAGGAGCGCGACCAGAAGCGACTCGGAGGCATGGCTTGCGATGCGCTGTTCGACAATTCGCCTCATGACGCGCGCGCTGAACCCGGCGCCCAGGCTAGCCGCCGACGTCGAGAGCACATCGTAAAGGGCAACGTAGGCCCGCACGGTCCTGCCATCGTCTCCCTCAAAGCCGGGATTCTCGCCGCGATCCAGGCTTTCCTGGGCACGGATATCCGCATCGCCAGATCTGTCTTCATTCATCTGCACCAGCCTCCACCCCCACGAGGGGCTCGATCCTGTCCTTCAACTTCTTCCGCACGCGAAACAGGATACTCTTGATCGTCCCCGGCGGCTTGTCCATGATCTGCGAGATCTCCTCGATTCCGCAACCCTGCAAGTGATAAAGCGTCACCATGCCGCGCTCTTCGACCGGCAGGCGTGCCAGCTCCGCGTTGACGACCGCTGCAATTTCTGCCGCTGACCTGTCTCGTTCAAGCGAGGCCTCGCCCGGTGGCTCTTCATCCAGCGTCTCGACGTCGTGACGCCGACGACGCAGGTGGGATATCGCGGTACGGTACGCGATGCTGTAGAGCCACGTGCTGAATTTTGCGTCAAACTTGAAACTGCCGAGCCGCGTGTAGGCCTTGAAAAATACATCCTGGCAAACCTCTTCCCGGTCCTGGGCCGCCGGGACGATCCTGAACACGAAACGGGCAACCATATCCTGGTAACGCTGCACCAGGACCTCATAGGCACGGTCCTGTCCGGCGAGCGTCGCCTCGATCAATGTTTCGTCCGGCGAGTCATACATGGCAGTAAGACGAGCGATAAGCCAATCCGGTTGCATTCATTCCGATGCAACCGGGATGACAGTCCCTGCGTCAAAGGAGCCAATACTCACCGAATCCCCCAGGTATGAATATGGAAGGTATACTCGCGCTCTCGATACCCATTGTGTTCGTGATCACCGTCGGACTCGTCACACGATGGATCTCCGACAATCGCGTCCGGCGCGAACTCATCACGGCGAACGCTCCGGCCGAGGTCGTTGCCGGACTCATGAAGCGCCCGCCCGAGAACGTCGAATCGAGCCTCAAGTGGGGTATCGTTTCGATGGCGATCGGCGTCGCCCTCGCGATCATTCACGTGGCGGGGCTCGATGCAGACGATCCCTTGTCATTCGGCATTGTGTTCTTCTGTGGCGGTGCTGCGTTACTGGCATTCTACTTCCTGATGTCGAACCGGCACGCAGGACGCGAGTCGTTCTGACACCGCGGACTCGCTTGCCAAACCCCCGGGGTGCCTTTAGAGTGCCGGCTCTTCCGGGGGTGCGATGTGTTCGAAAAGCAGACTCTGACCGGTGCCTGGTTCGCCATCGCGGCGTACTCCTTCTGGGGCGTGGCACCCATCTATTTCAAATGGGTCGGCAACGTCAGTCCCTATGAGATCGTCAGCCAACGCGTCGTCTGGTCGGTCGTGCTGCTCATCGGCATTCTCGTTTGGCTTGGTCGCCTGGACGCATTGCGGCTACCCCGCCGGAAGTGGCCGATCATCGCTGCGACCGCGGGGCTCTTGACGATCAACTGGTCCATCTTCATCTGGGCTGTGGTCAACAACAACATCGTCGAAACCAGCCTCGGCTACTTCATCAATCCGCTCGTCAGTGTCTTGCTGGGGATGCTCTTCCTGAAAGAACGCCTGCGCCCCCTGCAGATCATGGCGATCGGCATCGCCGGTATCGGCATCGCCTTCCAGCTCGTATGGTATGCGCGTGTTCCATATCTGGCGCTAGCGCTCGCCTTCAGATTCGGGTTCTATGGCCTGATCAGGAAAAACCTGGGCCTGCATTCAGTCGGTGGACTCGCGCTCGAAACACTGGTCATCGCCCCGTTCGCGCTCGGATATCTCATCTACCTTGCGCAATCCGGCGAGATGCAGTTCCTGCATGTGGATCGCACCACCGACTTCCTGCTCATCATGGCCGGTTTTGTCACGTCCTTCCCGCTGCTCTGTTTCGCGGCGGCAGTGAATCGCCTGTCACTGACCGCTGCCGGGATGTTCCAGTACATCGCCCCGAGCCTGTCCCTTGTCGTTGCCGTCACCCTCTACGGGGAGCCGTTCGGCATCGACAGGATCGTGACCTTCAGTTGCATATGGGTTGCGCTGGTCCTGTTCACCATCGAAACGGTCTACTTCCACCGGAAACTGTCGCGGCGCCTCGAGAGCACGACACCCTGAGACTACCCCGCAGCGGGCGTCAACCTGCTGATGCGCGTGCGTCGAGTTCTTCGCGCAGCTTGCTGTGGGCTGCCTCGTCGAGCGTCAGCCTCGTGAGCATGATCGCACCGATCGTGCAGCACACCAGCGGAAACAGTCCGTACAACGTGACCATAGCGACCTGTACGGTCATCGTCTGCTCCTGGTTCGGCACGAACCCGGCGAACTGCAAGACATATCCCGCGATGAAGATCATCACACCGGTCGCGCTCTTGTAGACGAAGTTGAAGGCGGCAAAATACGACCCCTCCTTTCGTTCGCCGGTCATGTATTCGTCGTAGTCGATGATGTCGCTCTGGATCGACGGCGCGATCGTGCCGCCGCAACCGGCCGCAAGCCCGGCAAACACTGCAAGGAAGAAAATGAGGCCGACGCGCGAGCCCTGCTCAAGGAACGGCAGCAGGAACATCCCGCCAAACGACACACCTGTCAGCAGTAGCGAGAATACCCAGAGCCGGATCTTTCCGAAGCGGCGCGAAAGCGGTATCCAGAGCGGAACCGAGAACGTGGACGGCACCATATAGGAAAGAATGATGAACGCGGCAAGCTCCGGTCGGCCGACCACATACTGCGCAATGTAGAGCGTCAGGATGCCGATGACGGCACTGCCGATGTTCTCGATGAACGTCGCGATGATGACGAGGCGAGCGTGGACGTTTTGCCACACATCATTGAACGCACCAAAAGGGTTAGCATTCACCCTCCCCTGGAAGTCCGCGCGCTCGCGCAACTTGTAGACCGCATAGAAGATCAGCACGGCCGTCAGCACGGAGGCGAAGGTGCTGAGCTGGAATGCCGTCAATCGAACAACGGATTCGCCTTTCTGTTCGGCCGCAATGAGCAGGTACATACTGACGAGCGCGAAAATCGAGCCCGCTGTGAATGCGGCGTGTCGCAATCCATAAAGGCGACTGCGCTCGTGATAGTTCGGCGTGAGCTCGGCGCCGAGCGACATGTGCGGCACGATGAAAACGGTCGCCGCCGAGTAGAAGCCGATGACACCGAAAGCCATCCAGGCGATCAGGGCGACGCCCGTCATCGATTCGGGGGGTGAGAAGACCCAGATGAAGGTCAGCGAGAGGGGCACGATGCTGAACAAGAGCCAGGAGCGGCGCCGCCCCAGCCTGGAACTCGTCCGGTCGCTCATGTAGCCCACAAGCGGGTCGGACACCGCGTCCCAGACACGGGAAATCCCGAAGATGGTGCCCATCACGGCCGGCGCAATCAGCAGCACGTCCGTGGAGAACTTCATAATGTAAAGGCCGAGCAGCAGGTACATATATCCTGCGCCCACACCGGGTGCGCCATAGGCGACGATGACGCTCCACTTCAGCCGGTCAGCGCCGACAACTCCCGCTTGTGTTTCGGCGTTACCGCGCGCTGTCAGGTCTGTCATTACCGCCTCGATCCTCGATTCAAGCCAATATATCGCGTCTCGCCCGGCCCCACCAGCCTGCGCCCTGCGCCACGGGAGATTCATAATCCCGCCGAATTCCGATATTCTGTCGCGGATTTTCGCTGACCAGAACGAGGAGTCGACTCATGTCAACGATGCAACAGACGCCCCTGCTCATGTCCCGGATACTGGGCCGCGGCGCGAAGCTCGATCCCAATAATGAAGTCGTCACACTCCAGGCGAATGGCACTCACCGCCAAACGCTCCGGGCAACCTGGCAACGCGCGGGCCAGGTTGCCGGCGCGCTCGCAAGGCACGGTATCGAGGTCGGCGACCGCATCGGGTCGTTCATGTGGAATAACTATCGCCACCTTGAACTGTACCAGGGTGTCCCTTCCATGGGCGCGGTGCTGCATACGCTGAACATCCGGCTCTCGCCAACGGATCTCGAGTACATCATCAACCACGCCCGCGATCGCGTGATCTTTGCCGATGAGGACCTGCTACCCCTGCTGGAGCCTCTCGTCGGTAAGATCCCCACCGTGGAATTGTTGGTCGTTTGTCGTCACGGCGAAGGCGGCGAGACATCGTTCCCCAATGTTGTCGACTACGAGGAGTTCATATCCGGGGAGGATGTCGACTATCCATGGCCGGAGATCGACGAAAATGCCCCGATGGGCCTGTGCTACACGAGCGGTACGACCGGCAAGCCCAAGGGGGTCATGTATACCAACCGTTCGACGTACCTGCACACAATTACCCAGAGCATGACGGATTGCATGGGGCTGACCGCGCTCGATTCCGTTTGTGGCATCGTGCCGATGTTCCACGCCATGGGTTGGGGACTGCCGTTCAGCGCATCGATGCTGGGCTGCAAACAGGTTATGCCGCACCGGTTCATGACGCCTGACAAGTTGCTCAGCCTGATGTGCGACGAGGAAGTGACGATTTCCGCCGGCGTGCCGACGATCTGGCAGGGAGTGCGACAGATCCTGGAGCAAAACGGCGCTGATTACGATCTCAGCAAGCTGTCTCGCCTGACCTGCGGCGGTTCCGCACCGCCCGTGTCGATGATGCGCTGGTACTGGGACACTTACGGCGTCGAGATGGTACAGGGATGGGGCATGACGGAGACCAACCCGCTCGGGACCTTGTCACGCAAGGTCGCCAAGAGATCGCACCTGCACCTCACCGAAGACGAGCAGTTCGAGAACGTGGCGAAGGCCGGCCTGCTCATGCCGGGACTCGAGATAGAGATCTTCGACGAAGAGTGGAATCCCCTGCCGCACGATGGTGAATCAGTCGGCGAACTCCTCATTCGCGGCCCCTGGATTGCGGCAGAGTATTACAACGATCCCCAGCCGGAAAAATTCCATGACGGCTGGCTGGTCACCGGCGACGTCGCGAAGATCGATCCCGAGGAATACCTGATTATCGCCGACCGCTCAAAGGATCTGATCAAATCAGGTGGGGAATGGATCTCTTCGGTCGACCTCGAAAATCATATTGTGTCGCTACCGGGCGTAAACCAGGCAGCCGTCGTGGCGCAACCACATCCCAAGTGGGACGAGAGGCCCGTGGCACTGGTCATTGCTGCCGACGGCGCAAACGTTACGAGAGAGTTGATTCTCGAACATTGCGCCGGCGTATTCGCGAAGTGGCAGCTTCCGGACGACGTCATCTTCGTCGACCAGATTCCCCTCACGTCGACCGGCAAGATTGACAAGAAGAAGATCCGTGCCGACCTCGAGGACCAACGCTACAGGTTGCCGGACTTGCGTACCGCCTGACCGGACCCCGAGGGCGCAAGACAACGCCCGGCGTCGCTCAGTCGGCTTCGTAGGCGTTGTCGCCCATGATCATCTCGGCGGCCTTCTCCGCAATCATGATCGTCGGCGCGTTCGTGTTGCCGCCGACGAGCGTGGGCATGACCGACGCGTCGACGACACGTAGCCGTTCTATGCCCCGTACGCGCAGTCGCGCATCGACTACTGCCATGTCGTCGTGGCCCATCTTGCACGTGCCGACGGGGTGGTAAATCGTTTCCGCGTACTGCCTGATGAAATCCTTGATTTCATCGTCGGTCTGCGCGTCACGGCTCTGCTCGAATTCCTCGCCCAACACCGGCCGGAAAACCTCGGTCGCAAAAATGCGTCGCGCGATTTTCACGCCTTCGACAAGCACTTCAAGGTCACCCGGTTCACTCAGGTAATTCGCCTTGATGACCGGCGCAGCGAAGGGATCATTCGATGAGATCGTGATCTCGCCGCGGCTCTCGGGCCGTAACTGGCAGACGTGCAGGCACATGCCAGGTCCCGGCCCCCGTTGGCGACCATGATCGATCATGAACACAGGGATGAAATGCAGCTGCAGATCCGGCACCTCGAGATCAGGACGAGTCTTGACGAAGCCGCCGGCTTCGAGCGGATTCTCGGTTGCGCGACCGTCCTTGAAGAGCAGGTAGCGAACCAGGTGATACGGCAGCTTGTAGAGCTTCACGTACTTGTCGAGCGTGAGGTTGCCGTCCTTGCAGTGGTACTGGATAACAACATCCAGGTGGTCCTGAAGGTTCTTGCCCACACCGGGCAGGTCATGAAGGCAATCGATGCCGTGTGCCGCGAGCTCTTCGCGCGAACCGATCCCGCTCAACATCAGTAGTTGCGGCGACTGCACTGCACCCGCGCAGATGATCACTTCGCGGGCGGCCTCCTCGGTACTCGAGTTGCCGGAGACGCTGACCTGCACGCCACACGCACGCTTGCCTTCGAAAAGCACGCGTTCGAGATGCGCCCCTGTGATCACAGTCAGGTTTTCACGATCCAGCACCGGCGTCAGGTATCCCCGCGCGGCGCTGCAGCGCTCGTTACCGATCTTCGTGAGTTGGTAGGGGCCGACCCCTTCCTGCTCCACGCCGTTGAAATCGGGATTGTACGGATAGCCGGCTTCCTGTGCGGCCTCGATGAACATACTGTGCGAACCGAGACTGGCGTGGCCGTCCTTCACATTCAGCGGCCCGCCAACCCCGTGAAACGCGTCTTCGCCGCGCTCCTGGTTCATAGACTTGCGGAAGTACGGCAAGACTTCCTCATAGCTCCAGCCTTCGTTGCCGAGCTGTCGCCAACGGTCGTAGTCCTGCGCATGCCCACGGATGTAGACCATGCCGTTGATCGAACTGGAGCCACCCAGCCCCTTTCCTCTCGGCCAGTAAAGGCGCCGGTCACCGAGTGCCGGTTCAGGCGCTGTATCGAACGCCCAGTTATACGTTTTGCCCTGGATCAGTTGTCCCACACCAGCCGGCATGTGAATGAAAGGACTCGAGTCTTTCTTGCCCGCTTCGAGCAGGAGTACCTGGTTCGCCGGGTCGGCAGACAAACGATTCGCCAGCACGCAACCGGCAGAGCCCGCACCCACGATGATGTAGTCGTACATGGAACACTCCCGCAGAAACACATTGCGTCGATTCTACATTATTTGAATACTGTCCCGGTTTTGACGCAGTGGAAGTGATATGTCACCGATTGACGATTTCACGTTCGACGACCGCCTGCGGCAGCAGATCGCCCGGAACGTGACGGCATTCAACGACGGTCGACACGACCCACATGAACTGACCGGCGCCGCTGTCGCCGTCACGATCTTTTCGCACGAAGGCCAAGGCGCCGTGATCGTGACGAAGCGAACGCCGAGGCTGAAGGACCATGGTGGTCAATGGGCCATGCCGGGCGGGCGCATCGATGGCGGCGAAAACGCATACCAGGCCTCGCTCCGCGAACTGCACGAGGAAATCGGGCTCGCACTTCCGGACACGGCGATTCTCGGTACGCTGGATGACTACACGACGCGCTCGGGATTCGTCATCACACCGGTTGTCGTGTGGTCCGATGCCACGCTCGAGGACATGTCGCCCAACCCGGACGAGGTCGCGTCAATCCACGCGTTCACGTTCGACGAACTCATGCGACGGGACTCACCCAACCTCGAGCGCATCCCGGAGAGCGAGAGACAGGTGTTATCGATGAATTACCAGGACAACCGGATTTACGCCCCGACGGCGGCAATGTTGTACCAGTTCCGTGAGGTCGCGCTTCGCGGGCTGAAAACGCGCGTTTCGCATTTCGACCAGCCTGTCTTTGCCTGGAAGTGAGTCAGGTTCAACTCAGGGAGTAAACTCGAAGAGCCACGCGTTGCCGTCCCGAATGTAGTCGGCGGACGCCTTGAACCCGTACTTGCGACCGAATTCATCCAGCACCGGCTGGACGATGCTGCCCTGCTGTATGCGCTTCAGGTGTCCGGCGTAAAGCTTGCCGTCAATGCGCAGCACGACGCGATCGTCTTGCGCAATGTAGTGGGGCCACTGTTTCCAGATCTTGCCATATCCGGTATTCATGTAACCGCTGATGACGAAGAGACGACCCGAAATTGTCGCGACCCAGACCGTGCGGGACGAGACCGGAGCGAAAGTCTGGAACTCGATTGTCGGATAGTCCCGCACCCAGGAGAAGTCGCCCGGCAGCGCGGCCTTTTCGCCGGACTGGAATTCACCTCCACTGACGATCCCGATCGGCCCGTCGTGCAGATGCGCATAGAGAAGGAAAGCACCGATCGCCAGTACGATCGCGAGCAGCACGATACCGAACCACTTGAGTACTTTTCTCACAGGATAGTCCCCCAGGGCAGAGTCGCCGATACGGATTATCATACGCCATCGGAAAGCCCATCGTGTTTTACCGGATCTTCATTTATTTTGTGCAACGCGGGCGCAAAATGGCGCGAGCGACAACACTGACAAACGCGGGCGAGACTCACATGAACATGCGGTACATCATCGGTACATTTTGCCTGTTGGCAGCACAAACGGCGTTGGGGCACGGTCCCGCCAACCCGGAATCGGGCGTCGAAACCGACAGGATGATCCAGTTCCCGGACACGGCCGGGATGAAGACCATCGTTCTGGATCCTCACACTCACTCGGTCTTCTCTGACGGGCATGTCTGGCCAAATATCCGCATTGGCGAGGCACTTCGTGACGGCCTTGACGCCATTGCGATTACCGAACATCTCGAGTACCAGCCTCACCTGCGCGACATTCCCCATCCTGACCGCAACCGATCTTTTGAGGAAGCAAGTGCGGCGGCCAAAGATACCGGTCTCGTCGTCATCGCCGGCAGTGAGATAACCCGGGATGCTCCGGCAGGACACATGAACGCCCTGTTCATCCAGGATGCTAACAAGCTGCTACAGGTGCAGGTCCCTGACGGCCCTGTCGACGTGCGCAAATATTACGCCACTGCGAATGCGTGGCCCGCGCAGAACGCGGTGGCCGCCGCCAATGCCCAGGGCGCGTTCGTGTTCTGGAATCACGCCTGGTGGACCCGCGACTTCCCCAACGGGATTGTGAAGATCCCGAACTTTCACAAAAAGAACGCGCGCGCACACCTGCTGCACGGCATCGAGATCGCAAACGGGGACAGCTACTCGGAAGAGGCATTCCAGATCGCACTCGACTACAACCTGACGCTGCTCGGCGTCTCTGACATCCACAACCTGATCGACTGGGATTACCAGCCGGAACAAGGTGGTCATCGGCCCGTGACGCTGGTGCTCGCAGAAGACAAGAGCGAGGACGCGATCAAGCGGGCGCTGTTCGACAGACGCACCGTGGTCTGGTTCAAAAACATGCTGATCGGGCGCGAGGAACATCTCGATCCCTTGTTGCAGGCCTGCCTGACAATCAAAAGCGCGAGTTATCCAGAGGGTCAACAAATTCTCAGGGTTACGCTCGACAACAATTCGGACGCCACCTTCCGGCTCCGGAACCTCAGCCGCTACACTTTCTATGGCGATACCGACTACGTGGAAGTGCCGGCGCACGGTTCTGTGCCCCTCGAGGTCAAGACTCCGGCAAAGGTTGCCGGGATTGCCCTCGATTTCGAGGTACTGAACGCCCTGACAGCCCCGAAAAAGAACGCAAAAATCAGCCTGTCGTCCCAGGTGCTCTAGCGCTCACGGGCATACAGGCCTTGTATGGCGCGGCCCCACGGCCTTCCAGGCGCGATCTTTATAAAGAATTGATTACAATATTAAGATTGGTTAAAGATTGAATTAACAATTTAAATTATCTACTCTCGTTCTTAACTTCAGGTAGCACTTTGGCTACACCGGATACCAGAGGGGAAGAACGTGATGAAGAAAATTGCCGCTTTCGTTTTCGCACTGTCAGTTGCTGCAGGGGCCCAGGCAGACAACGCCAAGATCGTCGGAGACCAGAGATTCGTCGCCTCCGGCGACAACGTTTACAGCCAGCTTTGTATGGCTGCGCTCGAGTCCAAGTACGTGCTCGAACAACGTGCCGAGGAACTCGGTGTCAGCAAGTCCGACATGAAAGACGTCACCTGCAACGGCTTGTCACTGGTTCGGTTCGCGAAGACCTACCGTGGTGACATCCAGCAGTGGTTCATCGCCCACCGCGACTGACCTCGCTCTCGCCCAGGGCCTGCTGGATCTTCTCCTGCAGGACCTGGCGCTGGAAGGGCTTGCTCACCAGAATCGCGCCCTGCTCCAGTATTCCACGATCGACAATCGCATTCTCTGTATAACCTGACATGTAGAGCACCGGGCTGTCGGCAAAGCGCTGGCGGAACGTCTCGCCAATCGCGGGCCCGTTGACGCCGCCCGGCAGCATCACGTCGGTGACCAAGAGGGAAATCGACTCATGGTCCTGCATCACACGATGCGCACTGTTCGCGTCACGCGCGGTGACCACGTCAAAACCCATTCCGCCCAACAGCCGTGCCGTCAACTCGAGCACCTGCTGATCGTCTTCGACCAGGAGCACCTTGCCCTCAAACGTTCTTTCGACGTGAGCCGGCACAGGATCGACAGCGGCAGGCTCGTTCTCGTCGACCGGCAGGTACAACCTCACCGTCGTGCCCTCGCCTTCCCGGCTGCTGATCGAGACATGGCCACGACACTGTTTGACGAATCCGAAGACCATCGAGAGGCCGAGCCCTGACCCCTTGCCCGCTTCCCGGGTCGTGAAGAAGGGTTCGAAGACGCGCTGCGCAACCTGGTGGGACATGCCCACCCCTGTATCGGTCACCTTGATCTCGACATATCGCCCGGGCACGACTTCGCCATGGCGTCGCGCGTAGGCATCATCGAGATCCACCGCCGCGGTTTCGATCGTGAGCGTGCCACCTTCAGGCATTGCATGCTGCGCGTTGAGCGCCAGGTTGAGGATGCAGTTTTCCAGCTGGCCCGCATCCGTGTGGCATCTCGGCAGCTCCGGATCCAGCGTCGTCTCGATCGAAACCCCTGCCCCGAGCGTTCGTTCGAGCAGGGGGATCATCTGGTCGATGCTGTCATTGGCCGAAACGCTTCGGTAGGCGAGAACCTGCTTTCTGGAAAATGCCAGCAGGCGTTGCGTCAATTCAGACCCCCTGGTCGCCGAGCGCCTTATCGCTTCCAGGCAGGACCGGTCGAAATCGGAGAGATTCGAGGTCACGAGCTCAGCATTGCCGAGAATGACATGCAGGAGATTGTTGAAGTCGTGCGCCAGGCCTCCGGTGAGTTGCCCGACCGCCTCCATCTTGAGGGCATGGCGGAGCTGCTGCGCCCTGTCGACCTCGTCAGTGATGTCCTTCAGGAGCGTCACGATATGCGTCGGCTCACCGCTCGCGTCCTCGAGGCGACCCACATGTGCCTCGACGTGCCTGATCTCGCCATCCGGCCGCACGATCCTGAAGCTGGTGGGCGGCGGATCTTCCCCTGCATTCAGGTGCTTCGTAATGATCGCCGCCACGAATCGATCTTCCGGGTGGATAATCGAAAGGATCGGCAGCCCGTCGAGTTCACCGATGATTTCCGCGCCGGCACCGGAGATCGTCGCCATCTCATCGGACCAGAATTGCTCGCCGGTCTTGACGTCGTAAACCCACGAAGCCAGCCCCATCGTCTGCATCGCCTTGCTGAACTGCAGGTCACGTTCCCGCAGTCGCTGCTGTATGGCAACGCGATCGGTCACATCGCGCACGAACGCGATGTACTCGAAGTCGTGGCCCGCGATCTCACTGACCGTCAGCTCGGCGACCCCGCGAGTTCCATCACGGCGCTGGAACGGCACTTCAAAACGTTGTGATCCTTCCCGGGAGATGCGTGACCTCATCTCCTCACGTCCGGGCAGTCCCGCACCAAGGCTCGTCACGACGTCATAGGTGTCGCGACCGACGAGTTGGAGTTCGGTCTGGTTCAGGAGTGCCTGCATCGCAGGATTCACCGCGACGATGCGACCCCCGCTGATCACGACACAGGCATCCGAGAGGTTCTCGATCAGGCGCGTATAGGCTGAAAGACCAGGCTTCCTGCGACGCCACAAAAGAATGCCGGCGCCCAGTGCCAACGACACCAGCGTAGCGGCTTCAAGCCAGTAGGCACTGAATCCGGGTTCCATCGACATAGTAAACTATCTTTTTCGCCGATTATCCAAACACGATCCGGGCACCGACATGGCCAAGCTGTACTTTTATTATTCCTCCATGAACGCGGGCAAAACCACCACGCTCCTCCAGTCCAGTTACAACTACCAGGAACGTGGGATGGAGACCCTGCTCCTCACCCCCGCGATCGATGACCGCTACGGCGCGGGCAGGATTACGTCAAGGATTGGCCTCGCTGCGCCGGCTACGATCTTTGATCGCTCGGAGGACCTCTTCGTGCTGATCGAGAAGGCATTGGCGGAACGACCCTTCCACTGTGTGATGGTCGACGAAGCGCAGTTCCTGACGCGCCAACAGGTATTTCAACTCGGCCTCGTCTGTGACCGACTGAAGGTGCCCGTCCTCACGTTCGGTATCCGAACCGACTTCAGGGGCGAGCCCTTCGAAGGCAGCAAGTATCTCCTCGCCTGGGCCGACAACCTGAAGGAAATCAAGGCCATCTGCCGCTGCGGCCGCAAGGCGACGATGGTCCTTCGCCTGGACGAGAATGGCCTCGTCGTCACCGCAGGTGACCAGGTCGCAATCGGCGGCAACGATCGCTACGTCTCCATGTGCCGCGAGCACTTCAACGAGGCCTTCTACAAGATGGGGACCGGATCGGGCCAGGCCAGCTAAGCGAGTTTGCATCGCCCGGGAAATGGGCTAAATTGTGCAGTACACAATAGCGTGATGAGTGTAGCCCGAATGGGAGTAGCGCAATCGGAAACCGTACGCCAGGAACTCCGGATGGAGAATGCCCGCAGCTATGATGAGTGGAAGCAGGCGGCCATGGCGCACGACGAGAGAACCGGGGCAGCCAGGTGGCGAGAGGTCGACGAGAGCAGCCGGTTCGACTATCGGGCCATCCGGCGCAGGCTCGAGGAAGTCCGCAAGCTTCGCGAGGCCGGCGACCCCCACCAATTGCTCTACTACCTGAACGAGGGCATCCATGGAAACATGGGTGGCATGGGATCGGGGCGCCTGTATCGCAAGGCGAAGTTCGGAACCAAGAACCTGGTCACCGAGTACATCGAGGAGCAGGCCGGCGCACTCGAGCAGGTCGCCGGGGCCGACGACAGCCAGATTCCCCGCGCCGAGAAGCTGGAGTTCTTCCGCCGGGCCAGCCACTGCTTCGGACGTACCGCGCTGATGCTGTCTGGCGCTGGTGCGCTGGGCCCATTCCACCTGGGCGTCATCAAGGCGCTGGTCGAGCAGGATCTGCTCCCCAACGTGATATCGGGTTCGAGCGCGGGCGCCCTCGTCGCCGCCACCATCGGTACGCGCAGGCCGGAGAAACTCGCAGAAACGTTCAAGGCCCAGACCATCACATCAGTCTTCGCCGAGGCTGCCGAGGCCGAAGTCGATGCTATCCGGGGTCGGGAGCGTGTCGGCATCAAGGAACTGCGAGCGTTCGTCGAGCACCAGATCCCGGACCTCACCTTCCAGGAGGCGTTCGAACTGACCGGGCGCCGCATCAACATCTCCGTTTCGCCCCGTGAATTGCACCAGCAGTCCCGCCTGCTGAATGCCATTACGTCGCCTAACGTTTATATCAGGGAAGCCGTGCTGGCCTCCTGCGCGATCCCCGGCGTTTTCCCACCCGTCACGCTCGCTGCAAAGAACCGCCATGGGGAGCGGCAACCCTACGTCCCAAGCAGGCAATGGGTTGACGGTTCAGTGACGGACGACCTGCCAGCAAAACGGCTGATCCGCCTGTATGGGGTCAACCATTTCATCACCAGCCAGACCAACCCCATCGCGCTCTGGGCCATTCGCGACTCACAGGCACAGGACGACCTCTTCGGACGCTTGTGGGAAATCAACCAGAACGCCTCGCGCGAATGGCTGCGCGCCACCTACCCCTTTGCGATGCAACTTACCCAGGACCTGTACCCGCTCAATCTCTGGACCAGGATGTTCTACAGTATCGCGACCCAGGACTACACGGCCGACATCAACATCCTGCCGCGCCAGCGCTTCTGGGACCCGAGGAAGCTCCTGTCGATTCTCTCGGAGCACGAGGTGTCGTCGCTCATCGGCGAAGGCGAGGCAGCAACCTGGCCGAGACTCGAGATGATCCGTAACTGCACGGCAATCAGCCGGACGCTGGACAACATCCTGGCCCGACTCGAGACCGAACAGATCTTTGCGCAGGCTTGACCTGAATCAGAAGCCATGAGGCGAAGTAGCGTGATAATCGCGGGACACTGAATCAGCAAGGCAAACACGTGATCTTCCGTCAGCTCTTCGACCTTACCTCATCAACCTACACGTACCTGCTCGCCTGCGAGAGAACACGGGAAGCTGTCATCATCGACACGGTGTTTCCCCAGTTCGACCGCGACGCCGCGCTCGTGCGTGAACTCGGCCTTGATCTCAAATACGTGCTGGACACCCATGTTCATGCGGACCACGTCACGGCGGCCTGGCGCTTCCATGAACGGTTCGGTGCAAAGATAGTGCTGTCAGGCGCCTACGGCGCGAAGAACGTGGATATCGAGGCGCAAGATGGAGATGTCATCGCGTTCGGCGACGAGACGATCACGGTCCACGCGACGCCCGGACACACCGCAGGCTGCCTGACCTTCGTCACAGGCGACGGTAAACGTGCCTTTACCGGTGACTGCCTGCTGGTTCGAGGCGCCGGCAGGACTGATTTCCAGTCCGGGGATGTTGGCGCGATGTGGCACAGCATTCACGACGTCATCTTCACGCTCCCGCCAGACTGCTTGCTGTATCCAGGGCACGACTACAACGGCCGGACTGTGTCGTCAGTGGCGGAAGAGAAGCGTTTTAATCCGCGTATCGGGGGGGACGCCAGGCTGGAAGACTTCTCCGGCTACATGAACAACCTCGGGCTGCCTCACCCGAAGCTCATTGCAGAAGCCGTGCCGGCAAACATGCGTTGCGGCAGGCCGGAGGGCGAGGTTCAGGAGACCGACGACTGGGCACCGCTCAATCGAACGTTCGCCGGGGTATCGGAAATCGACCCGGAATGGCTCGCAACACATATTGACGATGTCTATGTACTGGATGTGCGCTCCGCGCAAGAGTTCCTGGGCGAACCAGGACACCTGCGGGACGCACACCTGCTACCGCTCGACGAACTCCGGGCACGCATCGAAGAGGTGCCGCGCGACGTGCCGGTCGTCACCGTCTGCCAATCCGGAAAGCGTTCGGCCATGGCTGCGCAGATTCTCGCAGCCGATGGTCGCGAGCGTGTCGCCAACCTGCCCGGCGGTATCATCGACTGGTTCCGGATGGCCCTGCCGCTGACCCGCGAAGGCAGCAACTGAACGCAGGCGTCTTGGCCCCGGTTCACCAACACGGTATTGTTCCGCCAATGACAGATTCGAAAACCGTCATCCTCGACCGGATCAACGCCGGCCTCCTCGACATGGACGACTTTCGTCGCCAGGTCATTGACGAGGTCTATGCAGGATTGCATCGGTTCTGCCAGATTCCGGATGCCTACCAGCACTGTGAGCTGGCAACACGCCAGATGGATCTCGACCGTCTCGATGAATCCGGGTTGAGAGACATGATGCGCAACCCGCCACCGGAGATCGTCAATCCGCACCCGGCACACCTGAAAGCGATCAGTCTCTTTGACCTGCTCCTGTCCGGAGACACGATGGCGTGTTCCGGTGGCGACCCTCTCAGCCCGACGCTGGGGGCCTACCTCTACGGACCGCCAGGGTGTGGCAAGACCCATCTGATGTCGGCCTATGGACGGCGCGTGAAAGCGATGCTGGACGAGCGCCTTGCACACGTTCACGCCCTGATGAGCGAAGCGATCGAGAAGGCCTACGACACCTATACGTTGCGTCGTGCAAGCGAGGAAAACGCTACTGAACCCGTTGGCCAATTGACGCTCGCCGGAACGAAGATCGAAAAACAAGCGTCGCCCGAGGAAGAGTTCTGGCAAACCATCGACGAATTCAAAAGAAGACTGTCGCAACATCCCTACCAGCCGACTGACCTCATCTATATCGGCTTCAAGGAACTCTTCGAGGTGTGCAAGCACTCTCCCCAACGCCATGCGGCACTCGCTGCCCTGGAGTCGGCACGCATCGTGTTTATCGACGATATCCACCCCCAGGGCGATCCCGAACAGGTGCAACTGGTGCTTCACCTGCTCGAACGACGCTATGAACTGGGACGGTCAGGAACGTTCCTGACAACCAACCTGCCAACGATCGAGTTGGGCGGCGGCGATGAAATGCTCGGCAGCCGGCTCATGAGTCGCTGCGCCGAAACGCTCGTGACGATCGACTTCACCGGTTGCGACGACTGGCGCCAGACCGTGAAGTCGCGCCGCATCAAGCTGGTCGAGAAGGAACTGGAGCGGCGCATGGCGAACCACGTACCGCGAAGCGACGAGACCGACTAGGCCGGTCGCGCCAGGATCATGAACGTACCCGTCGCGCGGGCGATGAGACGTGACTCACTATCGAAAATCTCGCTGTCCATCGCCGCGGTGCGAGCGCCTTTATGGACGACACGCGTCTTGCAGGAGAGGCTGCCGCTCGTGCCGGGGCGAAAGTAATTGATCTTGATCTCGATCGTCGAGCAAATCTGGTCTGGTGCGAGCAGGCTGGTCAGCGCACCGCCCATACCCGTATCCGCCAGCGCGTAAAGCACAGCGCCGTGCACAACGCCATTCGGATTGAGATGGTGCGGGCTGATAGCAAGCGTCGTCGTGCATTGTCCCTCTCCCCGACTCGCCACCTCGAAACCAAGCAGCTCGGCAAACGGATGCTTCACTTCTTTTACAGTATCGTTCATCTCTCAATGGTCCATACGCGTAAGGCCTGCAACTCTACCAGAGTCACACGTGCCTCGGGTCAAACCATGCATGGGCAATCGTCCGGCGGCGATCTGTCCAGGTAACATGGACCTGCCCGTCGTCCGCCTGGATGACCGCCGGATACGAATATTCTCCACCATCATCGGGCGCGAGTTCCGCGATGTTCTCCCAATGCCGGCCGTCCCCGGACAGCGCCATGTTGAGCGGTGACCGCCCCTCTGTCGTATCGTTGTATACGAGCAGGTGTCGACCGTCCGCGAGTGTGACGGCGTCGATCCCCGAGTTGGGATTAGGGAGCGGCGTCGCCTGCAGCGCCGTCCAGCTGCGACCACCATCGCGCGACCAGGTTTCGGCGATCACGCCTTCCCGCGTGCGGACCAGGGCCTGCAGGTCATCGCCGTGAACAAGCAAGGTGGGCTGGATCGCCTGGAAATTCTCGATGCCGGCGATCGGCCCGACGATCTCCCAGGATTGCGCACGGTCACGCGACAGGCTGAAGTAGACCTGCCACTCGCGCCAGTCCGGCTCGTCACTGGTGCCGCATAAGAGCGTTCCGTCCGCCAGCGTGCAGGGCTTGTTCTTGACCGGTCCCGCGAGGCCGGTTCCCAGCGAACGCGGCGTCGACCAGCTGGCGCCATTGTCTGCCGATGTAACAAGCCAGGTTTTCCAATCCCTGATTTGGGGACCAACTTTGTAGAAAAGCAGAATCGTGCCGTCACTGAGGCGGGAGAGTACCGGGTTCCAGCACGCAACACCGTCGCCGTCGGCCACCCGCTGCGGTTGTGACCAGTTTCCGTCGACCTGACGGGCGATCCAGATATCCACGTCCGGGCACTTCTCGTGCGAACCACCGAACCAGGCCGCCAGTAACCCGCCCCTGCAATCGACAATCGTCGAGGCATGACAGGAAGGCGTTGGCGCATCGTCTGCGTGGAACACTTGCGCCTTCTCGATCGTGAACACTTGTCACCTCCTCTCGCCCGAGGCGCCATCGAGCGCCCGGATGCCTGCTCCGGTTGTCTCCCGCTCCCGGTTTTGCATAAACTCAAGCCGGATGCGGCAGACGGGGGAGACCATGGCGAATTATACAATCAAGGTAAACGGTGCCGACCACGCCGTTGATGCCGATCCGGCCATGCCGCTCTTATGGGTACTTCGGGACCGGCTTGGACTCGTCGGCACAAAGTACGGCTGCGGCATCGCACAGTGTGGCGCCTGCACTGTTCACGTGAACGGTCACGCCGTGCGCTCTTGCGTCTTGCCCATTTCCGGTGTTTCCGGCGAGGTCACCACCATCGAGGGACTCGCCCCGGGCAATCAACTCCACCCGCTCCAACAGGCCTGGATCGACGAGGACGTACCGCAATGCGGGTACTGCCAATCGGGGCAGATCATGTCGGCGGCCGCACTGCTTGCAGCGACCAGGGAGCCGAGCGACGCGGACATCGACAGTGCGATGGCAGGCAACTTCTGCCGGTGCGGGACTTACATCCGCATTCGCGCAGCAATCAAGCGCGCCGCCAGATCGCGTGACGTGAGCGGCCTGGTCGAGTCGTCAGGGGAGGAACAAGCGTGAAGACGACAATGAATCGACGGGGATTTCTCAAAGCCAGCGCGCTCGCAACAGGCGGGATGATGCTCGAATTTTCCCTGCCGCTCTCGGCCATCGGTGAAGAACTCGGAACGCTTGTCGGGTCAGGTGAGCTGAATGCCTACGTCAAGATCGCATCCGACGGCACCATTACGATTTACTCCGCCAACCCGGAAATGGGCCAGGGCATCAAGACCGCATTACCGATGATCATCGCCGAAGAAATGGGTGCACGTTGGGAAGACGTCGTGGTGCTGCAATCGCCCGTCGACGACTCAAAATATGGCCGTCAGGGCGCCGGTGGCTCCACGACGATACCCCGCAGTTTCGATTTGATGCGCCAGGTCGGCGCCAGCGCACGGGAGATGTTGATTGGTGCTGCCGCGGAATCGATGGAGGTGCCACGAGGCGAACTCGAAGCAAAGGACAGCAAGGTCACCAGTACCTCCGGTCACTCGCTCACCTTTGGCCAACTCGCGTCACTCGCCGTCAAACAACCAATCCCGGACCCTGATACGCTCAAGTTCAAGGACCCGGAAGACTACACGATCATCGGCACTTCCGTTTCAGGTGTCGACAACCTGGTCATCGCAACCGGCATGTCCCGCTTCGGCATAGACACGAGCGTTCCTGACATGTTGTACGCCGTCTACCACAAGTGCCCCGCCATCGGCGGCAAGGCCGTCAGCTTCAATGAGGCAGAAATCAAAAAGCTGCCCGGCATCGTCGACGCCTTCATCATCGACGGAAACGGCGACGTGAACCAACTGCTTTCAGGCGTCGCGATAGTCGGCCGGGATACCTGGTCTGTCTTCGCTGCAAAGGATGCACTCAAGGTCAAATGGGACGAGTCAGCTGCCTCGAAAGACGATTGGGATGAGATCGTCCGGACCGGCGAGCGACTCCAGGACAAGGGCGGCGGCAATGTCATCTACCGCGCCGGCGATGTCGATCTTGCACTGCGCCGCCACACAGACAGGACGATCGAAGCAGACTACAGCTATCCATTCGTTGCCCATCTGTGCATGGAACCGATGAACACCACTGCACACTACAAAAAAGGTTCGGCAAGCACGGGGGACGAGATCGAGGCATGGGTACCGACGCAGGCCGCGTATCGCATTCCGTCGGTCATGAACGACGTATTCGGCGTCAGCGAGAAGAATGTCACGATCCACCAGACAAGGCTCGGCGGCGGATTCGGCCGACGCGGCAGCGCAGAATTCGTATGCGAAGCAGTCGCGATTTCCAAACGTGCGGGCAAGCCGGTCAAACTGACCTGGACCCGTCCTGACGACATGCAACATGACTTCTATCGCGTGGCAGGCTTCCAGCACGTGAAGGGCTCGCTCGACAAGCAAGGGCGTCTCGTGGCCTGGGACCAGCATTTCATCGGCATGACACGAAACGGAGAAGGACCGTCCGGTTCCCGCTTCAGTCCATCCGAGTTTCCCTTGCTCAACCTTCCGAATACTCGCGGTACGATGAGTACGTTCGACATCGGCACGCCCTGCGGACCCTGGCGCGCGCCGGGCTCCAATACACACGCATTCGTGGTCCAGAGTTTTATCCACGAGCTGGCCACCCTGGCCGGCCGCGACCACCTTGAGTTTCTCCTTGAAATCATGGGCGAGCGCCGTTGGCTCGAACCCGGCAATATTCGCGCGCTCAATACCGGACGCGCCATCGATGTCATCAAACTGGTGGCAGAGAAAGCAGGCTGGGGACGCGACATGCCCGAAGGCAGTGGGCTCGGACTTGCATTCCACTTCAGCCACGCAGCGCACGTCGCCGAGGTGGCAGAAGTCAGCGTGGACACCCAGAAGCGCCTTCGTGTTCACAAGCTATGGGCTGTCGCCGATGTGGGACCGATCATCAACCTGAGCGGCGCGACATCACAGGTCCAGGGCTCCATCATCGACGGCCTGTCCACGATGGCGGGCCAGAAGATCACAATGTCAGGCGGTAGAATCGAACAGCACAATCTCGATGACTATAACGTGATGCGCATCGCGCAGGCACCCGATGTCGAGGTCCATTTCATCCAGAGCGATAACCGGCCGACGGGCATCGGCGAACCGGGACTGCCGCCCCTTGCACCGGCCGTTGGCAACGCGATCTTCGCCGCAACCGGCGTTCGTGTCAGGACCATGCCGTTGACCGATCTCGGCTACCGGCTGGTCTGACGCAGCGTGGCAGAAGTCTCCGAACAGGATACGACAAACCCGGGCCTGTTCGCAGACGCCGGATTCCGCTCCTATCTCGGCACGACCGCGTTCACCGGCATTGCTTTCTCGATGCAACAGCTGCTGGTGAGCTGGATGCTGGTTGGTATCCTTGTGCTTCCCGCAGGCAAGGTCGGCGTCACACAGGCGATCATCGGTATTCCGGGCATACTTTTCATGCTCATCGGCGGCGCGAGCGCTGACCGATCGGACCCTCGCTCGCTCCTGCTCCGCGTTTACGGTGTGGCCTGGCTGATTCCGTTCGGCCTCGCCCTCGCGGTGTACAACCAATGGTTGAACGTGTGGAGCGTCATGTTATTCGGCCTCGGCATGAGCACCATCACGGCATTCTCGAATCCCGCACAACAATCGATACTGAACAGGGTTGCGGGACGCGAGGTCCAACGTGCCGTTACGGCATCGACCGCCATCGGCTTTTTGATGCAGATCATCGGCCTTTCCCTCGCGGGTCAGATGGAGACCGTCGGGCTCACGGTCGTCCTGTGCACGCAGGGTGGCTGCTTGCTGCTGGGCGCGTTTGCCGTACGGCGCATCGCGGCCGAAGCATCCACGTTCGAGGAGAAAGGTGACCCGATGATTCGGGTCGTGCTGGATGGGCTGGCGGCAACCTATCGAAACCGGACGATCTTCCATACGCTCGTGATCAACTTCATCTCGAGCGTCTTCAACGCCGGCGCATTTACCACAGTGCTCCCCTTCATCATCAAGCGGGTGTATGAAGGGGATGCGCTCGGACTGGCAGGTGTCATGATCATCTTTTTCGGCGGCGCCGCGATCTCGAACTTTTTGATGTTGCGCCTGATGCCGTTCGTTCGTCCCGGTCGCGTCTTCCTCGCCATGCAACTCTCACGTGTCATCATTGTGGCGATTCTCTGGTTCAGCCCTCCCTGGTGGCTGCTTACCATTGTCCTGTTCGGCTGGGGGCTGAACATGGGTGTGACGTCCACACTCGCGCGCACAATCGTCCAGGAATCGGCCGACCCCGCATACCGCGGCCGCATCCTGTCGGTCTTCTCGCTCGGCATGTTGGGCAGTGCACCGATAGGCGCCGTCGTGCTGGGGCACATCATCGAGGCGTTCGGTACCCTGAATGCGCTGATTCCCGCGATGATCGCCTCGACACTGCTCTTTACGATCGGCGTGACGATGACGAGGGTGTGGTCCTACAGGTCTCCCAACGCCGACCAGGCCTGATCGACTACGAAGGTGTCAGGCGTTTGCAGCCTGCAGGGGCCTGACGAGCAGGCGTTCGCGAAGCGCAGCCCGCGCCCGGACATCGACGCCGATTTCGTGCAGGTAGCGGTCAACGCTGCCATGTGCCTTTGACACCTCGTCAAGCGCGGCACGGATGTAGTCCTCCCGTACCCCGGCGACGGCCTCGATACTACCCGCATCGATCTCGTAGCCGTAGAACGCTTGCATACGGGGCGCCATATAAGCGCGCAGGCAGTTGGCCTGGTTCGTCAGCAGGTAGTCCGTGACGATCGTCTCTTCCGGTACGCCCAGCGCCGACAGGATCAGCGCGGCGCCGAATCCTGTACGGTCCTTGCCGGCCGAGCAATGCAACAGGAAGGCACCGTCGACTTCCAGCAAACAGGAGAAGAGCTCACGATATTCGTCGTGGTGGTCCCGGGCGAGTTCTCGCGTCAGGTCCACCATGAACTGAACGCGATCCCGTTCGGATTGGGAGCGGTCTTCGAGGCTCGCCGCAAGCATGCCGGTACTGCCCGGATTGATCGGAATGTGACGACGACAATCGAACGGTGCGTGAGTCGGCGTCGGGCTGCGCTCGACTTCTTCATCCCGGCGCAGGTCACAGATGACGTCAATGCCAAGACGCGAGAAGGCTTCGTGCGCGTCTGCCGTCAGGTTCGCGAGCGCACCGCTACGGTAGAGCAGGTTGCGTTTCACCAATTGGCCGTCTTCGGTAACGTAACCCCCGAAATCACGAAAATTGATGCTGCCCTCCAGGGGGACAAACCGCTCGTCATCGTTCATTTTCTTCATTACATTCACACTGCGTTATCGAATCCTGATTTTACTACCGCCGCCTGCGGCACCGAACGCACAATCACCCTGAAACCGGAAATTAATCCTTGAAGAGGTCATCAAGCCGGCTCTTGATGGAATCTTCATGATCCTGGTCAACACCTGGCCCTGCGCTGTCCGACTCGTCGCCTTCGCCTTCCGGTTCATCTTCGCCAAACAGCGACGCCGCCCGTGTTCGTGCTGCCGCCCGACGATCGTCATGATCAGCGTTGAAAGCGCCTGCGGTCGGTGAGAAGAAATCGCAAAAATTCGCTGACGCTTTCTCGACCGGCGGGTCCGCAAGGTCGTGGTCACATTGACCGGGGGCGCCCGGCCGATAGTGGCGACACAACCTGCAGCAATGCAGGACCTCGAAACAGGCAGGACAATTCGCGTGTCGGCTGATGGGGCGAGGTACGTCATCAAGCGACGCGTCGCAGTTCCAGCACGTCAGCGCCACGGCGCCTCCTTCCCGGCACGTACGCGGGCGACGAAGCAGCAATCGGCGTTACAGCTCAGTATCATGACGACTGTCATGGGCGCCTATTTTGCCACGAACCGCTCCCCGGATCGATCAACGTGTCCCCATCGACTCCCGCTTACTTCAGGCGTTCATCGCATCCAGCACTTTCGGCAGCGCCGTCACGTACTTCTGGACGTCCGGCAACATGCCGCAACTGACGCGGGACCAGTTCGTATAATCCCGGTATATCCCGCGGATATAGACATCCTGCAGGGCCATTTTCTGGCGAAACATCTCGGCATTCAGGCTGCCGAGGTCAACGAACATGAAGCTCGCGTTCGACGGTGCGGCCGACAGCCCGTTGCTCTGCACCGCATCCTCGAGCATGCCGCGCGCCTCGAGAATCATCGACTTGGAGTACTTGAGGAAGTCGAAGTCATCATAGGTCGCGAGCGCGGCGGCGACACCCGCCTGGTTGAGCGAGTAATTGCCCAGGCTGTATTTCTGTACGAGTTCGGTCGTCTCGGGTTTCGCGATCATGTAGCCGACGCGCATGCCGGCAAGGCCATAGATTTTCGAGAAGGTTCGCGCGACGACAACGTCATACCCGTCCTTGACGAGACCGATCATGGTGTGAGCGTCAGGATCATCCGTGATCTCGTTGTACGCCTCGTCGATCAAAACCGTCGCCTTCTTCGACGCCTTCATGCAAAACGCCTTGAGCGCCCTGGGGTCCAGCGTCATGCCCGTCGGGTTGTTGGGGTTGCAAATCTGCACCATCGACACATCCGGTGTAATCGACGCATACAGGTCGTCAAGGCTGATCGTAAGGTCCTTCGCCTTTGGCGTCCGGACAAGTTCGCCGCCTTGCCTGATCGCGCCGAGTGTCGTGGTATCCCAGAAGAGGTCCGGCCCCAGGATCTTGCCCTGCTTCGCTTTGGCCACCGCAAGATAAGTCAGCACGCCGCTGGACCCGGCCGACAGGGTGATCCAGTCCTTCGTGACGCCATACCGCTCGGCAATCATATCGATGAGCCGCGTGACAGACTCGCCCACGTAGTACGCTCCCTTGGCCGATGCCTCCGACATGGCCGCAAGCGCCTTCTTCGACGGACCATAAGGATTTTCATTGGCATTCAGCTTTGCCATCCCGGGCGCCGGGCCATAGAGCAACTTTGCCGACGTCATCGAACCGACAGCGGCGTCGAACGGGATAACGGTGCCGCTTGCCACTGCGCCGGCTACCAGTGCCGAACCGCGCAGGAAACCGCGTCGTGATAATTCGCTAGCCATGACAATCCTCCTTGGGGATCAAAACGTGGATATCGATTTGTAGAACATGGTTGAAGACACGCCGAGCAGATACAGGCCGAATATCCGCTTGAGGTGCATTTCGTTGAGACTGTGCGCCCACTTTGCGCCGATCGGCGCGGTGATCACGGACATGACGCAGACAGCAAGCAATGCCGGCAAGTTGATGTAACCGAGGGAACCGAACGGGAGCTCGCCGTGCTCCTTGAGTCCCAGCATCAAAAACCCGATTGCGCCCGGTACCGAGATGATGAAACCGACTCCAGCGGCCGTTGCCACTGCCTGGTGTACCTTTCTCCCACAGGTCACCATCGTGACCACGGTGATGGTCCCACCGCCAATGCCGAGCAGTGATGAGAACCCGCCCAGGGCTGTCGCGAGCGCAGCTCGCCCCGCTCCGGTCGGCATCGAGAAGCCGGTGGAGCGATTGGCGAACCAACCGGGAAACAAAAAGTAGAAGGAATAGACCAACACGCCGATCGCGAACACCAGCATGAGACTCGTGCCATCAATCTTCGATGCGATGAAGAGCCCTCCCACGACGCCGATGACGAGCCACGGCGCCCAGCCCCGCAGAACTTCGAAGTCCACGGCATTGCGTTTCATGTGGGACTGCACGGACCGTGCGGACGACACGATAATGGAAGCGAGGGACGTACCTACCGCGACATAGATATGTTGCGCATAGGCATCACTGAAGAGCGGAAACACTGCAAGCAGCGCGGGCACGACGACAAAGCCGCCGCCGTTTCCAAAGAGTCCCGCCGTCAGGCCGGCGACGGCTCCCGCTGCAAAGAGCGCTCCCACCAGAACGACGATACTCAGAAGAGATATCTCCATAGCGGCGGTTCAACCCCGGGTCACAACAAACATCAGTCCGGGAGATACAAATTGCGTGCCACCACTGCCTGCCGGAGGGCCATGCCCAACCGGGCAACTAAGGTGCGCTGGTTGTTTGCTGGTTTTTACGATGTTTCGCCACATGAAGGCGATTTGCGATCGAAAAGGCCGCGGTCGTTTCGACCGTTTATCGCCCCCGCAAGGCGTTGCCCGGCGCATTGTTTTGGGGAGTACGAACGCACCGCTCCCCATCGCGGGGCGGCGCGCATCGGGAGATGAGAATGATTAAGGGTCCCGGAGTTCGGCCAGATTCCGAAATTGATCGAGCGCGCCAGGATTGGCGAGCGCATCGGTATTCTTCACGCGGCGTCCGTGGACGACCTCACGGACTGCGAGTTCAGAGATCTTGCCGCTGATCGTCCTCGGTATGTCGGCCACCTCGATAATCTTCGCCGGTACGTGGCGCGGCGTCGCCCCGGCCCGGATAGTCCGGACGATTTGTTGTCGCAATTCATCGCTGAGCACAGCGCCCTCACGCAACACCACGAATAGCACGATGCGTACGTCGCCCTCCCATTCCTGGCCGATGCACAGCGCGTCGACGACGTCGTCGACTTTCTCGACCTGGCGATAGATCTCGGCCGTACCGATACGCACGCCGCCCGGATTGAGTACTGCATCGGACCGACCGTAAATGATCATGCCGCCATGCGCCGTCATCTCACCGTAGTCGCCATGTGACCACACGCCGGGAAATCGCTCGAAGTAGGCTTGCCGGTAACGCTCGCCCGATTCATCCTGCCAGAACCCGACCGGCATCGAAGGGAAAGGGCTCGTGCAGACGAGTTCCCCTTTCTCGCCCACAACGCTGATACCGTCATCATTGTAGATGTGAACATCCATGCCGAGCCCAATGCATTGCAGTTCACCTTCGTAGACGGGCAAGGACGGATTGCCGAGGGCGAAACAGGAAACGATGTCCGTGCCACCGGAAATCGAAGACAAACAGACGTCTGCCTTCACTTCACGATACACGTAGCGGAAACTCTCGTGGGACAACGGCGACCCCGTCGACAGGATCGATCTCAGTGAAGACAAGTCGTGCGTCTGCGCTGGACGCAGGCCCGCTTTTTCCATGCCGGCCAGATACTTTGCACTCGTACCGAAGATGGTCACACCCTCGCGTTCCGCCATATCCCACAGCGCACCAGGATTCGGCGCCAGGGGGGAACCGTCGTAGAGTACCAGCGTCGCGCCACTGGCGAGCCCGGACACAAGCCAATTCCACATCATCCAGCCGCAGGTCGTGAAATAGAACAGGATGTCGTGGCGATGAAGGTCGAGGTGGAACTGGTGCTCCTTCATATGCTGAAGCAATGTTCCGCCCGCACTGTGCACGATGCACTTCGGCATGCCCGTGGTGCCGGATGAGTAGAGAATGTAGGCCGGGTGTGCAAACGGCATTCGTGCAAATGCCGGAACACGATCAGGTTCCGGCAGATCATCGAAGAGCGACGATACCTGTTTAAAGGACATCGCTCGCCCTCGACCGAGAATATCGGCAACCAGCACGGCCCGAACAGACGCGACCGCGTCCACCAACGAGGCGACGCGATCGGAAATGTCGATCTCCTTTCCGCCGTAGTAATAGCCGTCGGCACAAATGAGGACCACCGGGTCGATCTGCCCGAACCGGTCACAGGCGCCCTGGATACCGAAATCAGGCGAGCAGGACGAAAAGGTCGCGCCCAGCGTGGTCGTCGCCAACATCGCGATCACGGTTTCCGGCACATTGGGCATGAACGCCGCCACGCGGTCTCCGGCAACAACGCCCTGCGCCTGGAGCCAGGCGGCAACCCGCCCGACACGCAGGCCCAGTTCCCTGTAGGTCAGGGTGGACCGTCGCCCGTCCTCCATCGCGGAGAGGATTGCCGGATGATCGTCTTCGTAGCGGAGCAGATTCTCAGCGAAGTTGAGTCGCGCTTCGGGAAACCATTTCGCGCCCGGCATTGCCCCTTCGCCGGCGAGTACGACATCACCGGGTTCGCCGATCACCTCGCACAGCGTCCACATCTCTCGCCAGAAAGAAGCGGATGACTCAACGCTGTAACGATGAAGAGCAGGGTAGTCATCGAAGCCGTGTGCCGCAGCAAGTCTCGCGATACGCGTCGAGGCGGCGCGTTCAGGATCAGGCTTCCAGATGGGTTGCGCCACGATTACGCGCCCGGCGACTTCCAGGAGTTGACGTAGGCATCGACTTCTACCGCGCGCGCGGCATCGGATATGCTGAGACCGGCACGCGTATCGACCATGACCGCCACCTCATCGATGAACGTCGCCGGGTCTTCCATGCTCTTTTTGAGCGCCTTGGGATGCGGTCCGTGGGTGAAGCCGCACGGATGGAACGTCATCATTCCCCTGTCGATATTGTCGCGACTGAAGAAATTCCCCAGATGATAGAAGAGCACCTCATCATAGTCGTCGTTGTTGTGGAAGAACGGCACCTTGAGCGCACCCGGATCACTCTCGACCGGGCGCGGGCAGAACGTGCAGACGACGAATCCTTTGCCGACAAACGTCGTGTGGGCCGACGGCGGCAAGTGATAGCGATGGCTCATCACCGGCCGGAGATCTCGCCAGTTCAGCTTGACCACTGTGTTGTCGCCGTGCCAACCGACTGCATCGAGGGGATTGAACGGAT
>JAGRIN010000019.1 GCA_020443245.1 Pseudomonadales bacterium | reverse complement strand
ACTGGCTGACTTCAAATCCGGAAAGGTCACCGTATTGGTCGCAACCGACATTGCCGCCCGCGGCCTCGACATCGACCAGTTGCCGCACGTCGTCAACTTCGACATGCCCCAGGTTGCCGAAGACTACGTCCACCGTATCGGTCGCACAGGTCGTGCGGGACGCGAAGGCGAAGCAGCATCGCTGGTGAGTGCCGAGGAACTGAAACTCCTGCAGGCCGTCGAACGAATGACAGGTCGCGAATTGCCTCGGCGTGTTATCGAAGGATTCGAGCCCACGGGCTTCCTGTCGGTCGCACAAAAGAATCGCGACGAGCCTCGCGCCAAGCGGCCGCAAACCGGTCGACGAGGCATGCGATTCGGCGCACCGGGCAAGCTCCGCGCCGCTCGCTAATCGCGGAGCAGCCGTGCGAGTCAGGCGGCAGGCTTTGCGGCGAGTAACTGCACCACAGCGGCGAGGCCGGAATGGCCTCGTCCTTCCACGACCTCGCGCTCCCGTGCCTCGGCATGCAGGAACGTGAGCGCCCCAAAATCACCGCGGACATCATCCATCGTCATCATGAATTCCGGTATCGGCGGCCCGCCGGTACCGTAATTCACCTGCTCCGGCCGGTATGACTCGAAGATGAGATGTCCGCCCGGCGCGAGCCCGCGAACGATCCGCGCGTGAACGTCTTTTCGATTCTCGGGCGGCATGTGAAAGAAGATGGAGACGATGCAGTCCCAGCAACCTTCACCGAAGTCGTACTCGAACAGGTCAGCCACACGCGTCTCGATCGACGTGCCCTGCGCAGCCGCAAGCCTCGTGGCTTTCTCCAGTCCTTTTACCGACGCGTCGATGCTCACGACGTCGAAACCTTGCGTCGCGAGATAGACGCCGTTCCTGCCTTCGCCATCGGCAAGACACAGCGTCCGCCCTTTCGGTACCCGCCCGGCAACCTCCTTCAGGAAGTCGTTGGGCGCCGTACCGAAGAAATACTCTTCGCTCTCGTAACGCTCGTCCCAACGTCCGAGCCGCATGTGATCACTCAAAACGATACTCCTCGTATGCCATCAACCCTGGTCTGCCAGCGACTTCTTCACCGACTCCCGTTCGCCAACCAGGTCGTACCACCCTTTCGAGCCGGGAATCGCCGACCACAGGTCGATCGATGCATTTTCCTCGGCCGAACGCACGGCGTAAATGAAAGTGAAATAACCGACGAGATCGGCATAGGTAAAGGTATCGCCCGCAATCCACGGCGAGAACTTCACCAGTCTGGCGAGGGCCGCAGCGCCCCTCGGCAGGTCCTGCCGAATGCTCGCCTTCGCGGCCTCCGGCACCTCCATGCCACGCAGCACGCCAAAGCCGCGTCGACCCACCAGTTCAATATAGAGGCAAAGATACTGCGCGATCTCACGCACTCGTGCTCGCTCGAGGGGATCCTTCGGCAAGAGTGGTTTGTCCGGATACACGTCTTCAAGGTAATCGAGAATGACGCAGGTCTCCGTGAGGCAACCGTGTTCTGTTTCGAGAAACGGCACTTTACCCATCGGTGTGCGCGCGAGAAAGTCCGGCTCCTGTGACGGACGCGCCGAGACCTCTTCGAACGGGACGCCTTTCTCGAGCATCGCCGCCTTGACCATGTTGTAGTAATTGCTGAAGGGAACGCCGTGTAACTTGAGCATAATGACCTGGATCCGCTGACGAGAAGTTGATTTCTTACCACACCGATACTATAGGGAGTAACCGGCTCGCGCGTCCAGATGATGCTTGTTATTGCGCAGCGCGGCGTGTAACTTGCTGTGGTTTCGAGGGGATAAGGCAACCGCCGTGCGCGTATTGCTCGTGGATGACCATCATCTTTTCCGGGAAGGTATCCGGCTGATCCTGCAGAACCTCTCGAGCGAGATCGAATTCCTGCATGCCGAATCGTGCGAAGCGGCACTCGCGTTTGAACCAGCCGACATCGAACTGATCCTGCTCGATTTCCACTTGCCTGGCGCGAGTGACCATGACGCCATCGCCATGTGTCGCCACCGATTTCCAAATTCGACACTGGTGGTCGTCTCGGGCGAAGACAATCCGGCAACCATTCGCCGCGTCATCAATGACGGGGCAGCCGGGTACATCCCCAAGTCGTCGTCCCCCGATGTGTTGTTCGCGGCGCTCAGGCTCGCCCTTGCGGGTACGCCTTACCTGCCGCCGCATGTACTCGACGAACCGTGGGACGCTGCCGCCTCGGAAGATCCCGTCAAGCAGGCAATCGACAGCTTGTCCGACAGGCAGAAGGCGGTGCTGGCGCGTGCGTTACAGGGCAAGCTGAACAAGGTAATCGCGAGCGAACTCAACATCGCGGAAGGTACTGTCAAGGCACACCTCTCCGCTGCCTTTCGCGCCATGGGCGTTCACAACCGCACCGAAGCGGTCTATCTCGCCTCCCGTCACAGCGCGATGCTGACAGAAGTACTATAGCGCGAGCGTCATCTCACGCCCGCTTCCCTCGAATGTGATCGCGAGCGACCACCCCTCACCCGGCGTGTGGCGAAAGTCAGCAAGCGTAAATCCGTCCCGGGCGGGAAAGAACAGGGTGTCGCAGGTCACGATCTCACCGCCACGCAGCACGAACTCGTCGCTGGCGATGAAATCCTGCGGTTTGCCGTTTGCGAATTCGAAGGGTGCGTAGTGTGCAGCCGTATGAATCGAGTGAAGCGTGAGGTGCTCGCCTTCGCCACAATCGATCCTGGCGTTCGCAACCATCGGCAAGTGCTCGTCACCGGACAGAAAGACGACATGGTCGATCCGGTTTGTCGCAATGAATGAAAGCAGGTCGTCCAGCGTCCGGGGATAGCCGGCGAACCCGTCCTCGGACAGCACGTCAGGGTCGAGACGCCGCGGCAACGGAACCGATGCACAGGTTATTACCTTTGGCGCAGAGGGCTCTTGTTGAAGGAGCCAGTGCGTTACCGAGGCAAGCTGGCGCGGCGAAATCATCCCGGCTTCGCGAGGCGCCGCCACCGTCCGAACCGATCGGTCCGTGCGCGTATTCAGCATGAACACCGGCACCGCACCCTGCATCACGGGGCCGAAAAACTTCTGCACATCCCGCCCGCTGGCCGAATGGAACTGAAAGCTGCGGAACGCCTTCTCTCCGGCTTCCACCTCACTCAGATCCCTTGCCGACTCCCCGGTCGGCTCCCAGTCGTTTTTGATCTCGTGATCGTCCAGCATCATGTGGGTCGCCACCTTGCTCGTTACCGACCGCACGTGATCATTGGAGAGCAAGGTGAAATAGGGAATCGCGTAGCGATCCGACAATTGTGCAGGATCAAAGAGACCCGCGGTTGCATCGATATAGACCTGGTCGCCGAGCAGGAGCAATGCGTCCGGGGCGCGCCCATCGCCTGCCAGCCTTGCCGAAAGCCGTGACCAGGCCGAAAACGCGATCCCCTTGTCGGCAATGCCGGGGGGATAGAGGCAGCTTGCGAAGACGATACTCACACGATCAGGTCGCGGGGCGGTTCGCGGAGTGATGACTGCCGGCAACAGCCGTTCGGCGCGCTTGCCGAGCGTCGCGCGAACTGCGTCGACGATACGCGTCTCCTCATCGTCCACGCCATACCGCGCCTGGCTGTTTGCCACTGCGAAGGTCGCCTCGCCGAACGTACTTTCCAGCAACGCGGGGTGCTCGTCGTACAGGAGCAATATCATCCACGCATCGCCGCCATCCAGTGTGACGCTGATCTCCATCATGCCATTGTCATCGACGGGTACATCCGGGAGCAGGATCGCATTGGCGGCGACGCCTCGCGGCTCGAGGACAAATCCGTCCGGCGCCAATGTATCGCCACCCTGCCTCACCGGCAGCAGCATCACGTACAACGGTTCACTGAGATTCGGGCTCATACCGAACTTGATGTGCGTGCGCGTATCATCGGGCGACGGATTAACGGTCTGTACCGGCCCCAGGTATGGCGGCGCAGCAACAAGCGGTCGATTACCGCCCACTCGAACGGGTTCGCCTGCGGCGGCAATAAAACGCGCGATCGGCTGGAATACCTCCTTCGTACTGCGCTCGCTGACCCAGATGTCCTGGTGGCCGAAACCGTCGAGCAACATCGTGTCATACGGCACATCGGCGTCCTCGAACACCTGTCGATTGCGATCGAGCGTCTCGAACGACGACAGTCCGTTGTCGCGGCCATGGATCGATAATGTCGGGACACGCCACCGCTTTCTCAGGCGCCGCCTCAGATAGTAGCGATTGCGACCGTGACGCGTCGTGACGTTCTTCCACCGTGTGAAGTGGATCGCCTGTGAGACTGTCTCGAGATTCAACGGCCCGAACATCGCGTCGATGTTGTCGAGGAAACTCCCGGTCACGTTCCCGAGCGAAAAGTCCCGCCCGTACAACATATCCATGCGGTGCCGGATGCTGACGAACTCCGCTCGCTTCCATGGCAGCCACGGGTTCTCCAGAAGAAACTCCTGTCGCGGATAGGGCAATACGCTGAGCAGGCGATCGAGCAACTGGTCGGGCAGGCTCTCTCGAGAGTCAACGCGAAAGTCGAAACGCGTGAGGGAGAGAAAATGCTTGAGGTAGTTCAGCACATAGCCACGAAAGATGTTGGCAGGCGTAAAAACGACGCCGGGACCGACCTGGGTCAGTACGACACTCGCAATACGGTCCGCCAACTCACGTTGCCCGGTACCTTCGCCGTCCCCCAGCAGCGCCATCGAGAACATCGCTGCACCCATGCAATGGGCGACAACGTGGACCTGCCTGCCGGTCTTCCGGAATATGTAGTCGATAGAAAGCGGCACGTCGATCGTTGCCACGTTTTCGAAATCCCACGGACTGGACGATGAATCGAGCCCGGGACTGGTCCTGAAGTCGACGACCCACACGTCGAAACCTTCACGCCACATCATTTCGGCGAACGACGGCGACAATGACGCATGCGCAAAGGTCGTACCACTGGCGCTATATCCGTGGAAGGTCACCACCGGCTCTGCACCGTCGCGAGCATAGTGCGTCACTTTGACCGGCAATTGTTCGTCCGTGTCCGGGTGGCGCAGCCAGAACTGTTCGAACACAGGCACATTCGGCAGTTCACCCGGCAAGCGGGACATCTGTGCACTCGTGATTGCATCCGGCTTGCGAAAGCTCCAGCCGTGCACAGCGATCATCAGTCGAACCAGGTAGCCGACGAGCGCTAAAACATCGACCGCGGTGCGCACGGCATCCTGCTGCTCACGAACGCGAAACAGCGGAACGCCGATACGCGCGAGATACGAGGGGTCCAGTTCGAGCTGGCCCCGACCGCTGAGTCCGGGAAAGCTTTCCAGCGAAAGTGCCATCAACTGGCGAAGCGGGTTGCTCGCCCGCGAGTACGTCATCACCTTGCGACCGACAACAGCCGATTCGCGCGGCGCTTCTCCTTTCATCGTTTTGTCGATCGTGAACCGGTAGACGATATTGCGACGCTCACCGGCGCGAGAAGCGAGCGCGAATGCACCGCGCAACCGCGCGGCGATATCCGGCGACTCGTCATCCTCGATGAGCGTCTGCCAGGCGTCACGCAAGCCGCGGTTCAGCAACCAGGCAGACAGTGCCCGCAATACGCGACCTGGCCAAAGCGTAGCGTCGCGTCCAAACAGTTCGACGTGCCCCGACAGAGAATGAACCGATTCCGCGGTTTCTTCGAGTCGCGCCTCCAACGCTTCTGAAGAGGGGTGCGTACCGACCGCCATCGCCCAATCGTCCGGATCGAAGACACGCACGCGGCCGTGCTCCAGCGCCATCCGGCGCGCCAGCGGCCCGGTCATGTCTTGCGGCGATGCCGGCGCAAAAGACAACGTCAATTCGACAACCCGTGGCACTCGCCTGCCAGTCTCATCTGCCAGGGTCACTGTCCCCACGAGTCGCTCTTCCAGTGAAAGCGTCGTGCGCTTTGCCGGTTCCGGTTCGACGACATGAAATTGTGGCCGTTCCGGCAATGACACCTTCACGGTACCGTTTGTCCGCAATCCCCAGATCACAGACAGGTTCCTGATGGCGCGCAGCGCCAGTGCACTGATTGTCAGCGCCGGGTTCGTCCCCAGCGATCGGGGCACAATCGATCCATCAAGCACGACCAGGTCGTCGTATACGTCGGCCCGGTCACCTTTGAATACGCGGCCCAGGTGATCCACGACACCGTCGGCGCCGGTCTGTGCCATCGAACATCCGCCCAGCGGGTGGACGGTGAACAGCGGCCCAGTCTTGTCGTCCGTCACATAGGACAGCGAAGCCGGTAGCGGTCGCCACACCGGATTGGCAATCATTCGACCGCCAATCTCCGACGCCTCCGCCAGTCGCGACAACAGCGCCATCTGCCTGCCGAATAACGGATGTGCGCCGGCGTCCGGCCACGACACGCGAAGCCCGCCTTCCCCATCGAAATCGTCAGCCAGGACAAGCCGTCCGCCCGCACCATCGTCTCCCATCAGGGCGTACACAGACGTGGACGCCAGGGCCCCGGCATCGAGGGCGAATGGGTCATCGAATCCACTGCCCGCCCGATGGCGAGAGAAGTCCGGCGTCTCGAGTTCGTGGAGCGCATTCGACGTGGTGATCGTTTGCTCGAATATCTCACGGATCGCAAACGGCACGGCCATTTCCTCGAGCAGGATGCCGTCGGTTGCGTGTCGATCCACGAAACCCGTGATCGTCGGGCCGACAATGCCATCGGCGCCGGGTCGGCCGGTGTCCGTCGCGATCGCCCTCGCCTCCCGGGATTGGCCGTAGCCGAATGCCAGCATGTCGCCATTTGTCGAGAACCGCTCGCCGAGCTGTGCCGACACAGCGAGCCCGGCGGCGCGAGACTTCATCAGCAGTTCGGTCGAGCCGAATGTCCCCGCCGCGATGACAAGGAACCTGCAACGAATGACGGTCGGCTCCGGATACCTCGCTCGCAGTCCGGACGCCGTGGGATGAACATGGACATCCCATCCGTTGTCGCCATTCTCCTCGCGGCGTGAGACACGCTCAACGCTCGCACCCGTCACACACAGCAGTCCCGGGTTCATTCGTCTCGCTTCGGCGAGGAGCGAGACGTCGAGAGATGCCTTGGCGCCGACATTGCATCCGGTCGCGCAGTTTCCACACCGCGTACAACGTTTCAGGTCGCCCTCGTCTACCATCGACACTGTGATTGGCGCTGCGCTCGCACCACCTGCCAGCGCGGAGAGCGAATGGAATTTCGGCGGGAGGTGGCTGGCCGGTTTCGCCCGCAGCAGTGTCGTGCATTCGTCGAAATAGCCCTGCATTTCCTGCGCTGTCACGTGCGAGGGCCAGCCCTTCTCGAACGTCCCCGGCGGGGGCGGCAACATCACACCTGCATTGATCAGCGACCCGCCGCCAAGACCGTTACCGACGAGCGCGCTAACGTCGCCGCCGAGGCGCAAGTCGAACAGTCCCTCACGATTACCGGCCGGTGCACCACGACCGGTCGTCGTAACGCGAACATGAGCCGGCAAATCAGACGCGCTTGCCGGGAACATACCCTCGAGATACTCGCCGCCGCGTTCCAGCAGGCAGATCGACAACGGCTTGTCGTCGAGTTGCAGCGCACTCAGGTGGTGAGCCGATATTGCGCCGCCATATCCACTGCCGACGATCACAACGTCGAAGGATGCGGGCTCACCGCCGGCGGCGGACTGCGCCAACTCGGTAAAGGGGCGCGACAGCCAGCGCCGCGCACGGGTGTTCGTGTCCAAGGACATATCGTCCCTAACGTCGTTGCGTGACGGCGGCGATCTTTCTCCGCAGGTCGGCGGCGTTGACAGGTTTGTGCAGCAAGTCCAGCCCGGTCTGCTCCACCGCCCGGAGGCGATCTGCCCCGGTATCGCCGGTAATGAGGATCGCAGGCACGGGTCCGAGCCTGTCACGTACGCGCCCGATGGCGTCGATGCCACTTTCCGGTCCGAGGCGCAGGTCAGAGACCACTACATCCGGCGCGACATCTGCGACACTGGCGAGCGCCTCATCGATCGTCGCAACCGCTGCCGCGTTCGCACCGAAGCTCGAGAGCAGCGTGGTCATCGCTGCACGCACTGATTTGTCGTCATCAATGACCAGAACACGTATCCCGTCCAATCGAGTCATTTCACTGGATTCCATCGAAGCTTCTTCAACGCTCTCCAGCTCTAGTGCGATTTCAATGCAGGTTCCCTCACCGGGGGTCGAATCCAGGTGCAGTGGCGCATCCAGCAGGCGGAGCAGCCTCGTGACAATGGACAGGCCGAGCCCGAGTCCCTGACGCGACGACGCATGTTCGCCGGCAACCTGGTAGAACTCGCTGAATATCTTCTCCTGCTCCGATTTCGGAATGCCGATGCCAGTGTCACGAATCGCGATGTAGCATCGGTCCGACACGCGCGTCTCGATCGAGATCGTGCCGTGGGCCGTATAGCGAATCGCATTGCTGAGCAGGTTACGAACCACCCGCTCAAGCAAGAGGCGGTCACTGACAACGTGACAAACGGGTACGATGTCCGCCTCGAGAACAAGACCCTTCTGCGCCACCTCTGGTTCGATTTCGCGCGCGATACGCCGCAGCATGCCGGCCAGGTCGAACACCACCACATCGGGTTTCACCACGCCGGCGTCGAGGCGACTGATGTCAAGCAGTGCATCGAGCTGGCTCGCCAGCACGCCGACCGATTCATCGATGTTGCTTGCAATCTCCGCCGCGGCCGTCGGCAGCGGCTGTATGCGGAGCGCGGCGGAAAAGAGCGAAAGCGCATGGATCGGCTGACGCAGGTCGTGACTGGCCGACGCGAGAAAACGTGTCTTCGCGCGATCTGCGACATCCGCCGCCTGCAGCGCGGCTTGCAACTGACGGTTCAGTTTCTCTTGTTCCTTTCGAATCCGTATCGTTTCGATGAATTGCCTGTGCGTATCGCGGGCATGCACCAGCAGCACGCCGGCAAACAGCGTGACCGAGATCGCCAGCACGACGTCAGTACTGTTGGGTGAGGTGAAGTTCCCGTTCGTCAGCCAAAGCAGGATCATCGGCGGAAAGATCGCAAGAAAATAAGGCAGGTAGATCCGAGGCGCACCCGCGGTTGTCGCAACAGCCGCCGTCGCAAGACCCGCAAGCACGAGTGACTGGATCGCGCGTTCGATATCGACCAGTTGATGGAAGAACACGAGCGACGCCGCGTGCGTGACACCGTTCAGGCCACTCATGAAAGCAGCGATCCGAAGACGCACATCCACCGTCATGCCGGTCATTGACGGCAGCCTGCCGAGGACAACGTATCGCGCGGCCAGCACGGCCGCGACCGCAGCAAGCCAGAGCGCCCAGCCATAGTCGGTATAAGGATACGCGAGGCCCGCGACCACCGAGCAGACAACGAGCACGGGCAGGGGTACCCAGATGCTCTGGCGAGCGATCAGGTCCAGTAGCTCTTCTTCGGGGGTCTTGACCGGCGTGACTTCCGCACCGGTCCAATCGGGCGCGTTCATGCTTCTTTTTGACGAATCCTTCCGCGAGTCAGCCGGGAGCGGCTAAACCTTGGAGCAATGTAATTAAACCATCGGCCAATTGTCCACCCGGTCCGACACGACTATGTTCTGGGCTGGTTTGCATAAATAACAAACAGGCCTACCTGTGAACATGATTGCGACCCGATTTCCCTCGACGGCGGACGAGCGCGGTGCAGAACCGGCCACGCTCGTCACCGCCATTTTTTCCGGCAATCGCCGCGCCGAACAGACCTTCTGCGAGCGCTACTACGCGGCTGTCCTGCGCCAGGCCACGCACTACACGTCCGATCCATCTACCGCCGAGGACATGACGCACGACGTGCTGATGAAGGTACTCTTGCGACTGAGAGAATCGGGCATCGACCGGCCCGCCAGCCTGACGGCGTTCGTTCATCGCACGGCCTGGTTCACGTTCCTCGAGTGGCTGCGCGGCCCTGACCAGCGCATTGCCTTGTTCGAGACGATGGACGACCGCGTAACGGACACACCCGGCACCGAGGAGACGTGCCTGCTTCATGAGCAACACGCGCTGATGGAGCAACTGATCGGCTGCCTCGAGATGTCACGTGACCGCGAGGTCCTGCTGCGCTGCTACCTGCACGAAGAAAGCAAGCAGTCACTATGCGAATCGCTCGGACTTAACGCCGCGCACTTCGACCGTGTGGTCAGTCGCGCTCGCAAACGACTGCGCGGGCTGATCGAAGCACTGGACGGCGATGCCTGGCTTGGCGGGGCTTACTGAGAGTCAAGGCGCCTACAGTTCGGTGTACTTCTTCGACGAACCCTTGGCTTTGTCCACCGGATACTTCTCGGCGTTCTTCACGAATTTCGTCGCTGCCGCGTCCAGGATATCGATGCCGAGGCGATCGGCCAGCCGAACCAGGTAGATCTGGACATCCGCAATCTCGTCGGCAACCGCTGCGCGCGTCTCATCGTCCAACGTCGCCGATTGCGCTTCGGTAAGCCACTGGAAGTGTTCCAGAAGCTCCGCCACTTCCACTGAAAGCGCCATCGCTATGTTCTTCGGCGAGTGAAACTGCTCCCAGTCGCGCTCGGCCACAAATTCCCGTACTGCGTCCCGCAACGCTTCGAGGTCCTTCATCAATCCACTCCCTCTACTCGATTGCACACTGCAATCCAGCAAGCCAAAATGCCTGTTATGAGCCGGCAGGCCCCGCTTCGCGACTCGATGCGAACGACTCTTCGAATGCGAATTGTTCCCGCATCAGGTTCATGCGCGTCTCAAGGCCCGCCATCATCGCTTCAAGTGCGTCGGCCTTGACGAGCCCGGCAAACACCGGGTCCAGCCCGGGACGCCAGAACTCGGTCCAACCCTCGTCGACCGCGCGCTGGAGGTTGATCAAGGCGAGTTCGGATTGCCCCTCCAGTTCCGACACCTGGGCTGTGCGGTACCACACATCAGATCCGTGGGCACCCCGCGCGATCTCGGCGTCGAGATTTATCCGCGCCTCGCGAAGGAGCCGGGCCGCCTTGTCGTCCTGGCCCAGGGCACGGTAGCTGAATGCCGCGCCCACACGCGCGGACTCGAGCGTATCGGTACTGAATGCGATTTCGTTCGAGCCATCCTTGCGCAACATCATTGCCTTCTCCCACGAGGCCACCGCCCGCGCGTAGTCGTTGATCATGAACGCGGCAAACGAAGAGACAAGGTAGGCCGCCTCATACTCACCGAAAGGCTCCTCGACTGCCTGCATTTCCTCTCGCGCCCGCTGCACGTTGCCCTCCATCGCGTATCGCTTCGCATAGAGAACGTGGTACGCGTACAGTCGCTCGGGCGGCTCATGCGGTCTCGCGAGCGCAATCCATTCATCGGCGCCCGTGAAGTTGCCCATCGCGGTCATCATGTCGGCAATGTCATAGGCAATGTCGGCAGAAGGGTCGAGTTCGTACGCCTTCTCGTACTGGCGGATCGCCTCACCCAGGCGTCCGCGCTGCGCACTGATCTGGCCGACGAGTTGGTAGGCCCGCGGATAATAAGGGTCCGCCTCGACGATCTGGTTGACCACCTGCATGGCATCCGTCTCGCGACCACGACCCAGGTACTCCCGGGCGACGTTGTAGCCGGCGACCGGGGAGCGTGGATCGAGCTTGTACGCCTGCTCGAGGTGCTGGAAGGCAAGCTCGGGGTCGTCGATCAGCGGGGCATACCACATGTGTGCCATCGCATAGCTGGGAGACAGCGCTATCGCTTTCTCGAAAGCGGCCCTGGCTTCATCCTTTTTGCTTTCCTGGCGTAACAGCAATCCCTTGCTCGCCCACGCGCGGCCGGATGCCGGGTCCAGTGTGAGTGCCTTGTCGACCGCCCGACGCGCATCAGCCAGGTACCGGCTCCGCTCTGCCGGTGCGTACTGCACCATCAGGTTATTTGCATCCGCAAGACCGACCCAGGCGTCAACGTAGTCATCATCGTAATCGAGCGCGCGCCTGAAGTAGCGTTCGGCATCCTCAATCGACTGCCGCGTGCGCCGGGCAAGTTCCGTCTGGCCCATGCTGTAGGTGATCAGCGCTTCCGGCTTCGCGCCCTCGTGGTTTGCCAGCCGTCTCTTTTCGTCATCGAGAAGCGTCAGCTTGAGCTCATCGACTACCGACGCGGCGATCTCATCCTGGATACGAAACACGTCGGTAAACTCGCGATCATAGGTTTTCGACCAGAACGGCGAGCCGTCCCTTGTATCGACCAGTTGTGCGGTGATACGGATCTTGTTTTCAACATCGCTACGACGAACGCTTCCCTCGAGCAGCACGGCGACGTCAAGCTCGCGCCCGATGGTCTGCACCAGCTTGTTGACATCCCGGTAGGCGAATGACGACGTGCGCGCGGCAACGTGCAAGCCGCTGACGCGAGAGAGTGCGTTCAGCAGCTCCTCGGTCAGTCCGTCTGCGAAAAAGCGATCCCGGTCGTCCTGGCTGAGGGGCACGAACGGCAGTACGGCGATACTTCGTCGCGGCGGCGTCATAACCGATTCGGAGACGGGCACCTGTTCCATGCCATCGGCGTCACCGAAGTGCCATTGCACATAAAAGAGCCCGGCAACGACAAGCAGCATGACGCCGATGATGCCAAGCTCGGTATGCGAGCTGATGAGCGCGCGCCCGTGCTCACCTTCACCGTGATCCCGGACGATGCCGCCACGATTGAGGTCAAACAGCCACGCCAGTATCAGGACCACCGGCAGCAGCCCGACAAATCCCATGACGAGATACCGCATCGCCACGTCCGGCAGCGCGAGTGCCGGCGACAGGATATCGACCACCTGGATCACCGGCCAAAAGATCACGACATACAGCGTCGCGACACGAATGACGCGACGCCGCTGGAGCTCTTCGACAAGATCGCCGAACCGGGCGCGCGAGCCGGGATTATGTGTTGGTTGCGTCACAGGAGTTGATTTTATTCGAGATCAATCGAGCCGAACATCGGCGTTGACAGTACTGACGGTGATTCGTCCGTTGCCGTTGCCAAGGTTGGCCTCGAGCACCTGTTGTGTGGGAAACACGTCTCGCGGCTCATCGTCGCTCTGTCTGTTGGTGATATCGCCGCCCACGCCGGTACGTATGCGGACTCGCGCGTCGACCGGCCGGGAGAGACTGAGTTCGACATCGCCGCTGACGCTCGACACGTCGATGCTGCCACCCCCGCCGAGTTTGCCGCGTGCTTTGAACTCACCGCTCACGGTCTTGCCGTAAAGCCGATCGAAGGTTTCAAGATCAAGATCGACATCGCCGGAGACGGAGTCGACATCGACTTCCGTCGACGCAACATCGAGTTCGACCTCGCCGCTGATCGTTGACACGCGAGCAGGGCCGGTGGCCTTGTCGATTTCAACGTCACCGCTCACGGTGTTCACAACGAGTTGGTCTGCCACGTCCTGCATTTTCACGTCGCCGGAGACCGTCCTGATGCTCGAACCGCCCAGCACGTCCCGTACCGCCACGTCGCTCGACACACCCTCGAACCGGAGCCTGCTGCCGTGCGGTATCCGGATATGAAGGTCCGAGCCATCGCCCCAGTTGACGTCCTTGCGCGGCATCTTCACTTCGATGGTCGTGCCAACGCTGTCGGACTCGAAGACGAGCCCTTCCGCCAGGTCATCAAGTTCGCCTTCGACGCTCACTTCGTGCTTTTCCCAGCCCTCGACCTTCACCTCGCCCCTTGTGTTGATGATCTTCACGACGCCGTCGTCCATCGCCGGCAACGAACGGTCGACTTCCTCCCCGGCGAGCGCGAGAGGAGGGAGAAGAAACATCAACGCGAGAAATGAACGCTGCATCATGGTTCGGCCTGAAATATTGGATCAGTGCTGGTTAGACTGCGCCGCCCCGGGAACGGTTTAAAGACCCGGGGTGCGGGCCTCAGTCCACCATGTTGGAGCGCCCCTGCGCGTCCAGGAGATTGTGCGCGAAGGTGACGATGAGCGGGTCAGGCGGACCGATGACTGACAGGTCCTTGTCAGGATAGTCGAAGTGATTGAGCACAAAGCGCATGGTTTCGAGGCGCCCTCGCATCTTGTCCTCACTCTTGACGATGACCCAGGGCGCAGCGTCGGAGTCGGTCTTCTCAAAGATCGCGTTCTTGGCTTCCGAATAGTCGTCCCACTTGTGCTGCGCCTCGAGATCGATCGGCGAGAGCTTCCATTGTTTGAGGGGATTCGTCTTGCGTTCCTCGAACCGTCGGGCCTGCTCTGCACGGCTGACGGAAAGGTAGAACTTCACCAGCGAGATGCCGCTTCGGACCAGCATGTTCTCGTACGACGGCGCCTGCTCGATAAACACCTCGTACTCTTCCTGGGTGCAAAAGCCCATGACATGCTCGACGCCCGCCCGGTTGTACCAGGAGCGATCGAAAAACACGATTTCGCCCCGTGAGGGCAACTCTTTGGTGTATCGCTGGAAATACCACTGGCCGCGCTCTTCGTCGGTCGGCTTCTCAAGCGCCACGACACGGGCCCAGCGAGGGTTCAGGTGTTCCATGAAGCGTTTGATGGTACTTCCCTTGCCGGCCGCATCGCGCCCCTCGAAGACGAGGGCGACACGCTGCCCGGACTCCTGGATCCAGTTCTGGAACTTGACGAGTTCGATCTGGAGCAGCAGCTTTTGCTCGTAGTACTCCTTCAGCGTGAGGCGCTTCGGGTAAGGATAGACGTGGGAGGTGAAGTAATACTCGATCAGCGACTTGTCGATCCTGCGGCCGGGCGACACCGGTTCCACATTATCGATGGGCGTGTCCGGCTCCGATACCTCCAGGGTATCGACCAGAAAGTCGTACCATTTTTCGTGGGAAGTCACGTCTACCAAGGACATCATGCTCACACGTGCTTTATACGGAACCTGCCATTGTAGCGACCGGCGGCCAAAAAAGTGAGCCGCTTTACGGTATCTTAACGACCGGGCGACACAACCACGCTGGGCTCGAGGGCTACCTCCGCGATCAGCGAGTTGGCGACGAGGCAATTGGCCTCGGATTTCTCCAGCAGTTTGACCGCCTGGGCTTCATCAGTACCGGCCGGTACCGTCAGTTCCGCGGTCACAACAAAGTGCGTAAATCGAGTGACGCGCTCAACGCGATCCAGCGTTGCCTTGACCCGGCACTCGAGGTTCTCCCACTCGAACCGGGACGCCGCCGCGACAGCCTTGAACGTGAGGATAAAACAGTCGGCAACAGCGGCGGTCATGAGCGTCTCGGGCGACCATTTGTCTCCGGGCCCGTCGAATTCTGCCGGCGCCGCGCTCTCGATGGGCGCAAGTTCGCCGGACCGCAATGTGAGACGCTCTCCGCTCGCTGCGGCGCTCACTTCGTACTCATGCGGGAAGGGGTGCATGCTCATATCCTTGCCAGTGACCTGTTGAACCAGTCTAGCGCGCCCCGGGGACTGTCTGATTGAGGGATGTCAAAAAAAGGTGGACGGTGCCGACAGGTCGGACGGCACCGTCCAGCCAGACGGTCAGTCCCCGATCGTGAGCTGGAAGGCAAGGGTGCCTGATTGGAAGCTACTGTGTCCGGGCGCCTGGCAAAAAAGCCGGGATGGCTTACAAATCGTTAGACGCCCGGTTTCGCCGAAAGGTTCGAAGGACAGGGCCGGACTGTGACGAAACGTGTGAATTGCGGGTCGAATCAAGGGCCCGCCCGACGAACTCGTCAGGAATCGCGGATACGACGCCGGATGGTGAGTTGTACGGTGTCGTGATCGCCCGTCAGGTCGATCGGGGCGGACTTCGCCTCGAAGTCGTCCGGACTCGAGTTCGCAATACCCGTGCTCGATATCCGGGCGATCACCACGACCTTGTCGAAATTGGCGAGACTCATGCCCGGCGCCATCGACATGGACTCGTTAAGCGTGACTTTTCGCGGGAGGTCCGCACGCGTCATGCGCGCCACCGCGAGCGGCATGGGTGGCCCGTTCAGCGCCCGCGCGTAAACGAATACCGAGTCCGTGGCAGGCGCGTCCACCACGTCACTCACATCCACCATCACATCGATTGAACGTCCCGCGCCGACGTCGGCCACGGTCGCGCCCTGCGTCGCGCTCCCCATCGGGCCCTGCATGGGGCCTTCCGCAGGCGGGATCTCTTCGCCCGCTGCCTTCATGCGGGACTCGATCGTGGCAATCGCGTGCGAGATGAGCTTGCCGCGTTCACCGCTCGCCCCTGCGGCCAGCGCACGGCGGAACCACTTGAGCGCCCCGGCCGAATCTCCCTGGCCGAACGCATTCATCGCGAGGATTTCGATCATCGTGAGGTTGCCCGGATCCAGTGCAAGCGCCTTGTCGACGGCAGCCTGCGCACGTTCGGTGAGCTGGCGCCCGTCGGCGAGAAAGACTGCCTGCGCATACCACGCATTCAGGTCAGGGTCACCCGGATAACGGGCGAGCAGGTGTTCAAACGCAGACATCGCGCGGGTGTACTGGCCCAGGTTGACCAGCGTTCTGGCAAGGAAGAACCAGCCCTCGTCATTGTCAGGGTCATTCTGCAGGCTGACGGCGAGTCGATCGATTGCCGGCTCGATGGTCTTCTCGTCGGCCTTCTCGAGCGCGCTCGCGACAGCCACCTTGTCGATCGCGCCCCAGGACAATCCGAGATGGGAGTAGGCAAAAAACGCGAACAGGGGCACCGCGATGCCGAGCGCCACAGGCAACCAGCGCGGGCCGCGGCGGCTGTCCGCACGTGCGGCGGCCGCTTGGCCCGTATCTTCGAGCAAAGTCTTCTTGAGTTCCGCGGCCATCGTCTCGTAGGCCGCATCGTCGATTTCCCCTTCGTCACGGGCCGCCGAAAGTTCGCTGATCCGCTCCTCGAAGATAGAGATATTGGTCGCCTCGCGCGCACCGTCGTCCACGACCTCCGCGCTCACACGTCGACGTGATACAAAAAGCGGCACCAGGTCAAACCCTGCAGCTGCCGCGT
>JAGRIN010000198.1 GCA_020443245.1 Pseudomonadales bacterium | reverse complement strand
GCATCCTGGCGGACCCGCCCTCCTGCGTCACCCGGTTGTGGGCGCGCTCCGGGCCGGTGCGCCGGCGCATGTGCTCCTCGACGAAGACATGGCTGTAGAGCTGGGCCAGCCAGGCCTTGCCCTCCTGTGTGCGGTCGAGATGGCGGATCGCCGGCTGCACGTGCGGCTCGACGCAGGACCAGAAGAAGCGGGGATAGTCGCGGGCGAGGTCGGCCGGGTTGGTGTAGCCGAGCCGCTGGGCGACGCCGATCTCGATGAACTCGTGGAAGAGCGCGTTCCATTTGCGCGGGTAGTAGGGATCGGCGAGCTGGCCGATCAGGTCGGCGGCGCGGATGAGGCCGGGGAAGTCAGTGCTCTCCTGCGCATCTTCCTCGCTCGGTACGGGGAAGCGGGTGCGCTCGACGTTGGCAACGAGCATGTCGACGTCGAGCCATTCGTCCTTGCGGAACCGTTCGCTGATGTAGATCCTGGCGCGATCTACATGATATGGCGTGAGGAAAGCATCCGTTGAGCCCGGCGGCGGGGCGATGGTGTCCATCTTCTGGTTGATCGCGTAGCGACCGTTCCGGTCGGCGCGACAGATTCCACGCACGTAGCCGATGTCGTGGTGGAGCAGCGACACGACAAAATGCACCCATTCCTTGGCGGAGACGCTGCCCTCTATCTGGTTCTTGCCCCGGAGGATCTCCATGCCGACCATCGTCACCATGATCGTGTGGTTGACGTCATGGTACGGCGCATCGCTGTTCGCGATGATCTCGAGGGCATTGCGCGCATTGGAGACGACGAGATGAATATCGGTCTCGTTCGAGCCGTACATGTTGATGTAGTGATCAACCAGCTCCTCGACAAAGCGCTCGATGACGACCGACGACGGGTTGAACATAGGCTCGCTCCAATCCAGCGAAAAGGGTGCTCAGTCCGGCTATTGTCTCGCCTTAAGTCCTTGAGTCAAGGCGGTTAGCGGGCGAATTCGAATATCCGGCCAACAATTTCCCCCGTCTGGAGGATTCCGGTTAAAATGAGCGCAATCCAATCAGGGCTCAAACCACATGAACCACGTTCATGCAGGGGCAATTCGATGATTGAACTCAGGCATCTCAAGACACTCGTCGCGCTCAGGGACACCGGCAGCCTCGTCGAGGCGGCGGAACGACTGTACCTGACGCAATCGGCGCTGTCGCACCAGATCAAGGACCTGGAGGACAGGCTCGACTGTTCCCTGTTCGTTCGCAAGACGCGACCGCCGCGATTCACGAGCGCCGGCAGGCGCCTGCTCCAGCTTGCCGATGAAGTCATCCCGATGTTCAAGGCCGCCGAGCGGGACATTGGCCGGTTGGCGGGCGGCGAAGCCGGCAGGCTTCACATCTGCATCGAATGTCACAGTTGTTTCGAGTGGTTGATACCGACCATCGAGCGTTATCGGGCGAACTGGCCGGAAGTCGAACTGGACCTCACCGGGGGCCACAACTTCGCGCCGCTCCCGGCGCTCGTGCGTGGTGACCTGGACCTGGTGATTACATCCGACCCGGTGGATCTGCCGGGCATCGAGTATGTCCCGCTGTTCCGTTACGAAGCGATGCTCGCGATGTCGAAGACCCATCCGCTCGCGACGCGTTCCTATCTGGAGCCGGGCGATTTGAGGGACCAGGTATTGATCATCTACCCCGTCGAACGCGATCGCCTTGATGTCTTCACGCGATTCATGGACCCCGCCGATATCGAGCCCGAATCGATACGGACGGCGGAACTGACGCCCATGATGATCCAGTTGGTGGCGAGCGGTCGAGGTGTCACCTGCCTGCCCAACTGGGCGCTGACGGAGTACCTGGAGAAAGAGACGGTGGTTGCCCGCAAGCTGGGCGAGAACGGGCTCTGGTGCACGCTCTATGCGGCGATCCGGGAAGACCAGAAGGATGCACCCTTCATGGAAGATTTCCTCGCGACGGCGGCAGACACCTGCTTCACAAACCTGGCGGGCATCCGGTCGGTCCAGGCGGCAGCGTGATTTCGCGAGCGCTCTGTCCACGCGGGCTACGATTCCGGTGCCGGAAACGAAAAAGCCCCGGGCTTTTGACACCCGGGGCTTCGTCAACGTAGGGGAGCAAGCTCCGACTTTGATCTTAGCTGATCAAATCGGAGGCTCCCTCGATAGACTGACTATTGATGGGATCACCTCCTTTTACGCTCAGGGTGCCGATCGGCGTGCTAGGAGGTTCCCCCTGGATAGAACTACCAGCACGATGGTGGATCCTGTCAAAAGACACAAGGATTCTAAGACGCGTCTTCTTGATCTGTCAAAGCCGGTGACGAAATTTCAGGAAATTTCCATAGTCTGATTTTCAAGACCTGACCCGATCGGTCAGGGAATCATGACGCGTTCGGCCCAGGCGCCGTCTTCGAGCAGGAACATGCGCCTGTCGTGAATGCGGTCCTCGCGGTTGAGGTCCAGCATCTCGATGCGCGTCGCGACGAGTTCGATGCCGGCGACTTTCTGCGGTGCGTCCATCTCATCGAGTACATACTCGCGCCGGATACGCGAGATCTCTCCGACGAGTTGCTCGCGTGATTCGGTGTAACTGCTTTGGTCAATCGTGTGCTCGTAGAGAATGTCGAGATACTTGCTGCCGCGAGGCCGCCTTTGCCAGCTTCGCTTGACGAAATCATCGTCTGCTATCTCCATTGCGCCGGATACACGGTATTGCCTCTGCATGGAGGGATACCAGAGCAGCAGTTCATAGTCGCCGCCGCCGGTCAAAATCTTCCACTTGGGACTCGACTGGTTCATGAAAAGCAGAAAGCGGTTCTGAGTGATGTCCCGCAGGACTAACGTCCTGACAGAGGCGCGACCTTCGGGCGTAGCGAGTGCGAGAAAGCAAATGTCCGCATTGGTGTCATCCAGGCGCCGGGCCTGGACGCGATCGTCCTTGATGTGACGGATGGGATCGGTCGATGACATGTTACAGGTCCAGGCTGGCGTAGAAGGTCTTGATTGTGGCACCGGCAAAGCGATCTTGCGCCGCCCCTGTGGCGGCGACCAGGAGCAGGGTGAGTGCGAGCCATCGGCCTGTCATCATCTTTTCCCTCCGTGCGCGTCAGTCGATAGTATCAGGGTCAAAATCGTATGTACGATATGTGAAGCCCGCCGGGATGTGATCGCGGAACGTCACCATGCGATTGTAAAGATAGCCGTGGGCGCTGCCGAGAATGGAATCGCGGATCATGCCGTCGTCGTCACACTCTTCGGCCGCGCGAATCATACGCTCGAAGTTGAAGATGAAACTCTCGGAGTGGCGCGTTCGAATCGGTGTGCCGTAGAGCAGCTTGTAGGCGTAGCGGTCACCGTGCGCAAACGTCAACTGAAGCAACTGCCGCGAGAAAATCTCCGGGTCGCCCTTGCCCATGCCGGACCACAGGCCCGCGATTTTGTCGTCAGCCACCGTGCCCATTACCGCGGCACCCTGGCTCGACAGGTACAGGAAACCCACGATCGCGCCGAGCTGCTTGTTCACGCTGTCGGCAATCCGCAGGAACGACTCCTTGCGAGCGTGAAGCTCGGATGCACGGATTGCCTCGGACTGAATCACGGCCTGTTCCGCCGCTTTCTGTGTTTCGACGTACTGCATCTTGAGCGCCGCGGTGTTCTGCGACAGTTCTTTTTGTTGCGAGAAGTACGCGAGGACGAACCACAGGAACGCCAGCGGCGCAAAGGCGCCTTCGAGAAAACCGCCCATCTTGTCGATGGGCACGTCATCGAGATGGGTCCAGCCGACCTGCACTGAGATGTAGAGCGCGAGAACGCCCATCCACACAGCGGTGGCCACGACGCCGACCCACACGCGCCAGTCCGCGCCTCGCCCGAAGGCGTTGAAGGGTTCCTCTTTAGCCAGTTGGCCCATGGCGAGCCGCTTTGCGCCACCGGTGGCAGGCGCAGTCGTATTCATCAGGGTATCCCCCACATGACGACGGTGAGTGAATCTTACCGCATCGTACGCTGCGGCCTGAGATCAATTTGTCTGGCGCTGATAACGCGTTCTTCTATGGCGTCAATTTCAGGGCGTCAAATCGCCGGTCAGCGACGCGCGCTGCGAGACCTCGATCCAGTTGCCGTCCGGGTCGCGAATGAAGCTGATACGTGCTGTGGTGCCCAGCGTCACGGGCGGACGACCTTCATGCCCGCCACGAGCCAGGTAGGCTCCGTGTTCTTCATCGACCTTCCAGACCTGGACCGTAATGTATCGGTACCCCTTGCCACGCATCTCGGCGGCGGGTTCGATCGAGGGGTCTTCCTCGAGGATGAACACGGTGGTGCCCCAGCGGAAATGTGTCGCATCGATCTCGTCGATTTCGAGGATGTTTCGGTAGTAGTGGCGAAACTGCTGGAGCGACGAAACGCGAAGGCGAATGCCGATTGCCGTGATGCCCTCGTATCCCGGTGGAACCAGGGTCACGCGGTTGCCGTCAGGGTCCGTCAAGGCGCGCGGGGTCCGGAGCCCTTCGCGCGCAATGAGGAGTTCGGTATAGCCGGTCGGCCCGGTCTCCGGCAGCGGGTCGCGTACACTGTTCAGCTTGAACACCGAACCGTTCAGGCTGTGACGATGCTGGTGTGTGCCGCCGCCGACCTTGAGCAGTTCCTCATACGGCAACCCGACCTCTTCCTGCCAGAACGCCATCATGGGCTCGAGCTGGTTGGTCTGGACACCAATGTCGATACAGTCTTTTGCAAGTTTCATACGCCGAACGCCTCGTGTGCGAGCTCCTGGTTGTTGGCGACGAGTCGTGCCTCGATCTGTCCGGTGCCCGGTGTCACGATGCCCTCGATGAATTCATGCCATTCGTAGTCGGTCTGGACGGTCGAAGAGAGGCGAACCACACTCTGGCCAAGGGGTTGGCGTTCCCTGACGAGTCCGTTGATGCGCAGGCTCGCGGCCTCGCCGGGCTCGATCTCGAGCGTGAGGGTTGCGCCGCGATAGCGTGCTTCGAGTGTGTGGGCCATCTTCTCTCCTGACTGCGACAGACCGGGTCAAGTAACGGTGAACTGTAATGGTAAACCATCGCCGCCGCGCAATCCTCCGGGGTAGCGGCCGCTCCAGGGGACACAAAACATGAAGCCGGGCCCCAAATGCAGTATGATTGCGCCGCATTTTTCGAGGAGCTGGTTTAATGAGCCAAATGGACGATATCCGGGCAAACGCCGAGGAAATTCAAAAGGGCTTGAGGAAGCTGGGCGCGAACCGCACGGTGGCGCTGTCCGTCCACAAGAGCAAGGAGCTGATCGCCGAGCTCGAAGAGAAGATGCAGAAACTGGTCGACCAGCTCGCCAGCGCTGGCTAAAGGCGAGCGAGTTCTTCTTCGTAGACCGCTTTCGTGGTCTCATCAAAGCAGGCGAATATCACGTCCATCCTGTGACTGGCGACAAAGTCGGTGGCTTCTCCCACTGCAATCCTTGTCGCCCCCTCCAGCGGATATCCATAAGCACCGGTACTGATCGCGGGAAAAGCGATCGAAAGTATGCGGTGCGCGCTCGCGAGCGCCAGGACGTTCCGATAGCAGTCACGCAAGAGCGCCGGTTCACCCTGCTGCCCACCTGACCAGATCGGACCGACGGTGTGAATCACGTATTTCGCCGGCAGGCGATAGCCCGGGGTGATCTTCGCCTGGCCGGTCTCGCATCCGCCCAGGGTCCGGCACGCCTCCAGTAATTCGGGGCCGGCGGCGCGGTGAATCGCGCCGTCAACGCCGCCACCGCCGAGCAGGCTGTTGTTCGCGGCATTCACGATTGCGTCGACTTCGAGTTCGACAATGTCGCCGACGATGGCATGCGGATTGACCATATCCCTGCCCCCGGAGTAGATTCGTTCCCGATTGTCCACTCGCGTTTTCGAGGAATCAAATGGTGTCTATCTCTGCGTGTGCCGGTGCCCTCGGCGCTGAAATTTCGGGCATCGACCTGTGCGCGACGCTCACGGAAGGCGACGTGGCGGCGATTCGGGATGCGCTGCTCGAATACGAGGTGATCTTCTTCCGCGACCAGCCGATGTCGCCGGCCAATCACGCGGCGCTCGCGGATATCTTCGGCAAGCCGCAGCGTCACGAGGCCTACCCGCACGTGGAGGGCTTCCCGCAGATCACGATCCTCGAGAACGACGAGGCGAACCCGTCGAAGATCGAGATGTGGCACCGTGACATGACGTTCCGTGCCCATCCTCCGATCGGCTCGATCCTGCATGGCGTGGTCATTCCCGAACGTGGCGGCGACACACTCTTTGCGAGTATGTCGGCGGCCTACGAGGGGCTTTCAGATTCGATGCAGCGTTTTCTTTCGGACCTGGTCGGGATCCATGACTTCCGTTTCGGTTTCAAGGAAAGCCTGGAGGAA
>JAGRIN010000197.1:2924-6425 GCA_020443245.1 Pseudomonadales bacterium | reverse complement strand
CCCGTTCGCGACGGCCTCGTCTCGATCGAGGTGAGCGACACGTTGTGGCGATGAAACGGTTCCAGCAATTTGTACAGCGCGCCCGGCTGGTTGTGGGTCGACACCATGATCGAGGTCTTATCCTTGCCGCTTGGACCGACGTCCTCGCGACCCACGACAAGAAATCGCGTCGTGTTGTCGATCATGTCCTCGATTTTCTTGGACAAGATCTTCAGCCCGTAAATTTCCGCGGCAATTTCACCGGCAATGGCGGCGGAACCCGGTTCTTCCAACGCGCGGCGCGCGGCCTCGGCGTTGCTCGTCGCGGTCAGTCTTGGCACTTTCGGGTAATGGCCGTCCAGCCATCGTCGGCACTGCGCCAGCGTTTGCTGGTGAGAGTAGATCCGCTCGATCCTGGTCTCGTCAGCGTCCGGCGCCACCATGAGGTGATGGTGAATCCGCAGGACAACCTCACCGCAGATTCGGAGCGACGATTCGAGGAAATTGTCGAGCGTATGGCTGATCACGCCCTCGGTCGAGTTCTCCACCGGCACGACGCCGTAGTTGCAGGTCTCTGCGGCCACCTCACGGAACACATCGTCAACCGTCACCATCGGCATGCCGATCACCGCGTGACCGAACTGCTTCTGGGTCGCGAGTTGGGTGAACGTGCCCTCTGGCCCGAGGTAGGCCACCGATAACGGCTGTTCCAGCGCCAGGCAAGCCGACATGATCTGGCGGTACACCTGCGCGACCTTCTCGCTCGAGAGCGGCCCCGGATTGCGCTCCATAATATTGCGCAGCACCTGCGCTTCACGTTCCGGGCGATAGTAGATCGGTGCGGTGTCGCCGGATTCCGCCTGCTTGACGTGCGCGACGTCGAGCGCGCAACGCGCACGCTCATTCAGCAGTTCGAGAATCTCGAGATCGAGCGCGTCGATACGCTGGCGAAGCGATTCGAGGCTGGGGCGTTCGGGGGTGGTTTTCGACATGCGCGCACTTTACACCATTGGCGTCCCGTCGTCCTGAGCGGAGCGCCCGCAGGACACTCCGCTCAGGATGACGGAGGGGCGTCTTCTTCCAGGTCTTCGGCGTCGTCGGAGTCTTCTACTCTCGCCATGCCGACGAGGGCCTCGCCTTCGCCGAGATTGATGAGTTTTACGCCCTGGGTGTTGCGGCCTTGCTGCGAGACTTCGTCGGCACGGATACGCACGAGGGTGCCGCGGTCACTGATGAGGATCACCTGATCGGCGTCTTCCACCTGTATCGCACCGACGACGGGGCCATTGCGATCGGACAACTTCATGCTGATGACGCCCTGGCCGCCGCGGCCGATAACCGAGAAATCCATCACCTTGCTGCGCTTGCCGTAGCCGCGTTCGCTGGCGATCAGGATTTCGCCGTCTTCCGCCTTCGGGATAATCAACGAGATGACAGCTTCCCCGGTGCGCAGCTTGATGCCACGCACACCGCGGGCAGTCCGCCCCATGGCGCGCACGTCGGATTCCTTGAAGCGAATGGACTTGCCGCCACTGCCGAACAACATGACGTCCGAGCTGCCATTCGTGATCGCGGCGCCCACCAGCGTGTTGCCTTCGTCGAGTTCGATGGCGATCAGCCCGGAACTGCGCTGGCGCGAGAAGTCCATGAGCGGCGTCTTCTTGACCGTACCGTTCGCGGTCGCCATGAAAATGAACTGATCCTCGCGGTATTCGTCGACCGGCAGCATGGTCGTGATGCGCTCGTTCTCTTCGAGCGGCAGGATGTTCACCACGGGCCGCCCGCGGGATGCACGGCTCGCCACCGGAATCTGGAATACGCGGAGCCAGTAGACCTTGCCGCGATTGGTAAAGCACAGGATGGTCGCGTGCGTACTCGCGACCATCAGGTGTTCGATGAAGTCTTCGTCCTTCACGGCACTGGCGGAACGACCCCGGCCGCCGCGGCGCTGGGCATGGTAGTCGGTCAGCGGCTGCGTCTTCGCGTAGCCGGAATTGGACACCGTCACCACCATCTCCTGCTCGGTGATGAGGTCCTCCATCGTCAGGTCTTCCTGGGTCTCGACGATTTCAGTCAGGCGTCCGTCACCATACTCGTCACGGACCGCGACCAGTTCCTCACGAATGATATCCATGAGTCGCTCCTGGCTCGCCAGGATCTCCATGAGATCGGCGATCGTGTCGATGATTTCTTCGTATTCGCTAAGCAGGCGATCCTGCTCGAGACCGGTCAGGCGGTTCAGGCGCATATCGAGAATGGCCTGCGCCTGTTCGGGCGAGAGATGGTACTTGCCGTCGTCCTTGAAGCCGTATTGTTCGTCCAGGTCGTCAGGGCGGGCCGCATCGGGGCCGGCACGTTCGAGCATCTTCTGGACGTTGTCGGACTCCCACGGCGTTTCGATCAACCGTTCACGTGCAACCTGGGCGTTCTCGGAGCTTTTGATCAGCTCGATCACCGGGTCGATGTTCTGCAAGGCGACCGCGAGGCCTTCGAGTACATGGCCACGCGCCCGTGCACGACGCAGCAGGAACACGGACCGGCGAATCACCACCTCGCGGCGATGCTGCACGAACGCCTCGAGAATCTCCTTGAGATTCAGGGTCCTCGGCTCACCGTCGACCAGCGCCACCATGTTGATGCCGAAGACACTCTGCAGTCCGGTCTGGGCATACAGGTTGTTCAGTACGACTTCACCCACCTCGCCCCGTCGCAACTCGATCACAATCCGCGTATCGGCGGCGGACTCGTCGCGGAGTTCGGAAATGCCTTCGAGTTTCTTCTCCTTGACCAGCTCGGCAATGCGTTCAATGAGGCGCGCACGGTTAAGCTGGTAGGGGATTTCCTTGATGATGATGGTGTCGCGACCGCTTTTCTCGTCGGTCTCGATCTCACACCGCGCACGCACCTGGATGCGCCCGCGCCCGGTGCGGTAAGCGAGCACGATGCCGCCGCGACCATTGATGATGGCACCGGTCGGGAAGTCGGGGCCTTTGATGTATTCCATCAGGCCGTCAATGTCGATTTCCGAATCGTCGATCAGCGCGAGACACGCGTTGACCACTTCCGTCAGGTTGTGGGGCGGAATGTTGGTTGCCATGCCGACCGCGATACCGCTCGAGCCATTGACCAGCAGGTTCGGTATCTTCGACGGCAGGACAGCCGGCATCTGCAGCGTGCCGTCGTAGTTTTCGACAAAATCGACGGTTTCCTTGTCGAGATCCGCGAGCAATTCGTGCGCAATCTTGGCCATGCGCACCTCGGTGTATCGCATGGCAGCCGCACCGTCTCCGTCGAGGGAGCCGAAGTTGCCCTGCCCGTCCACAAGCGGATAACGCATGTTGAACGACTGCGCCATCCTGACGATGGTGTCGTAGGCAGCGTTATCGCCATGGGGATGGTACTTACCGATAACGTCGCCAACGATACGGGCCGACTTCATGTAAGGCCGGTTGAACGCGTTATTGATGTCATTCATCGCGAACAACACGCGGCGGTGCACCGGTTTCAGCCCGTCACGCACGT
>JAGRIN010000197.1:0-2884 GCA_020443245.1 Pseudomonadales bacterium | reverse complement strand
ATGGCATAGTCGAGGTACGACTGCCGGAGTTCATCTTCGATGTTGACGGGGGTTATGTCGTTGCCGAATTCAGACATCTACGCGGGCAAACCCAGGGCCACAGGAACGAGTCAAACAAGCGTGCAATTATAGCATGTTGCGATCGTCCAGCGCACCTGAACGAGACTTTTCCGAAGACGTTATCAGGCACGTCTCGCCGGGGTGCGCAAGGGTTATTTTCATTTTCTGTATAATGCGTGCCTTGTCGACAAAAGGCTTCCCCATGTCCGCAGCGGACAATGAATTTATCGCCTGCGCACGCTGGATTATTCCTGTCGTGCCATCGGGCCAGGTGCTTACGGGTCACGCGCTCGTCGTCGCAAACGGCGAGATTGTCGACCTGCTGCCTGCAGACACCGCGCGGCAACGCTACGGTCGTTTTCGTGTCATCGACCTGCCGGACCACATCGTCACGCCAGGCTTCGTCAACGCCCACGGCCATGCCGCAATGACGTTGCTTCGCGGCTACTCCGACGACCGCGAACTCATGGACTGGCTGAACAACCACATCTGGCCGGTCGAGGGACGATACGTCGACTACGACTTCGCCTACGATGGCACCGCGCTCGCCATCGCGGAGATGATCCGGACCGGCACCACGTGCGCGGCGGACACCTACTTCTTCCCCGAGGCGATGTCCGGCGCCTATCGCGACAATCATTTCCGTGCGCAAGTCTGCCTGCCAGTCATCCAGTTTCCCAATGCCTGGGCGCAAACCGAACAGGAGCACATCGCCAAAGGGCTCGCGCTCCACGAGGTACTGAAGAATGAACCACTGATCACGACCGCGTTCGCACCACACGCACCTTACACCGTGACCGACGACGGGTTTCGCGCCATCAGGAAACACGCAGAGCGACTCGACGTGCCGATTCATCTCCACCTGCATGAAACCGCGACCGAAGTTATGGATGCGGTCTCGTCCGGCGGGATGCGGCCGTTCGCCCGTATGGAATCGCTGGGCCTGATGAACGAGCGCCTGCAAACGATTCACATGACCCAACTCGACGATCGCGAGATCGAAACACTGGCACGCGTCGGCGCCCATGTGGCGCATTGCCCCGAATCCAACATGAAACTCGCCAGCGGATTCTGCCGCGTGGGCGACCTGATCGCGGCCGGCGTCAACGTGGCGATCGGTACCGACGGCGCCGCGTCGAACAACAACCTCGACATGATCGAGGAGATGCGCTCCGCCTCACTGCTGGCGAAGGCGGTCGCGTCAGATGCGACCGCGGTGGGCGCGACAAAGGCACTGGAAATGGCCACGCTCGGCGGCGCACGCATGCTCGGGCTCGGCGACAAGATCGGTAGCCTCGAAGCCGGCAAGCGCGCCGACTTCATCGCTGTCGATGTCTCGGCCCTCAATTTCCAACCCATGCACCACCCTGTTTCCCAACTCGTTTATACAACCAGCGGTTTCCAGGTATCCGACGTGTGGATCGACGGCACGCGACTGCTCGAGCGCTTCGCCTACACGCGCCTCGACGCAGACGGCCTGCGAGCCCGCGTTGCCGACTGGAACAGGAAGATAGCACCATGAGTCACCCCAATGTTGATCAAGGCGAAGTCTCAAAATTCGATGCGCTTGCGCGAAAGTGGTGGGACAAGGAAAGCGAGTTCAAGCCGCTGCATGAGATCAATCCGCTTCGTGTCGGCTACATTACCGACCGCGTCGACTTGTCAGGCAAACGCGCGCTGGATGTCGGCTGTGGCGGCGGCATCCTGACCGAAGCGCTGGCTTCGGCCGGCGCGCGCGTCACCGGCATCGATATGGCGGAACGCCCGCTGGGTGTTGCAAAACTGCACGCGTTCGAATCCGGTCTCGAGAACGCTATCGACTATGTGCAGACGACAATCGAAGACTACGCGTCCGGTCACGAAGGCGAGTTCGACGTCGTGACGTGCCTCGAGATGCTGGAGCACGTACCCGACCCGAACTCTGTCATTGCCGCCTGCAAACGACTGCTCAAGCCCGATGGGCACCTGTTTCTCTCCACGATCAACCGCAACCCGAAGTCCTACCTGTTTGCGGTCATCGGCGCGGAGTACGTGCTGGGCCTGCTGCCTCGCGGTACGCACGATTACACGAAGTTCATCAAACCATCGGAACTCGCTCGCGACCTGCGCGAGAACGGATTCAATCTGCGCGATGTAACCGGGATGACCTACAATCCCGTCACACGCGTCTACCGGTTGGCGCGCGATACGGACGTCAACTACCTGGTTCACGCGACACCTGCGGGATGAACGCCCCGACTTCTCAGCGCTACCTTTCCGCTTCCAGCAACTTCACGATGCTGGCCCTGGTTGCGCTCGATGTTGCCGGCATTCTCGTCATCTTCAATCTCAATCACTGGCTTATCACCGGCGCCTTCGCACCGGACCTGCTTGTAAGCTGGAAGCTGGTCATCGTTGCGGCGCTGGCATTCCTCTACAACTACCTCATGGACCTGTATACGTTCGATTCGGCGCTCAGCCAACTGGGCATGCTGGAACGTTCGTTTATCTCGATGATGCTGACCGGTATGACGGTGGCGCTGGCTGTCTACCTGATCGGCCCGGCGTTCATCGGCGGGTTCGTCGGCCGCGGCGTCCTTGCCAGCAGCCTGATCATGGTCTGGTTGTGGTCACTGTCGCTGCGATACCTCCTGAATAACTGGTTTCGGCGGCAGCGCAGCCAGATCGCATGGGTTGTGCTGATGCGTGACATACCGGACGACTTCATCATGGACTTTCGATCGATCTACAGTGTCGAGCGCCTGCTGCTGCTCTCACAGGATGGTGAGCGAACCGACACGCACCAGGACAACGCTGTCGAGTATGCGGGCGATTGGGACGACCT
>JAGRIN010000196.1 GCA_020443245.1 Pseudomonadales bacterium | reverse complement strand
CATTTTTAACATGAGGACCCATCGACAAAGGATTGCGGATTCCCTGCGCGAGGCGCGTCTCGAGGCAGGCCTTTCGCTACGTGAACTCGCCGCGCATGCCGGAACGTCGCACGCCACATTGCTTGCCTACGAGCAAGGCAAGAAGGTGCCTGCCGCCACGACCTACCTCCGTATCCTGGAAGCCTGCGGCAACGCGGTGGACATCAACATCGAACGGCGTGTCCGCGAGCGCGATGGCATACCGCGCGGTGAAGAACTCGAGGCGGTGCTCGAACTCGCCCGGCAGTTCCCCCACAGGATGAGCCGGCATCTCGAGTTGCCGCGATTCGGCCGGCATGGATAGCCTCGTCGACCAGATCATCGCGCTCCATGGTGCGCTCGACACCGCCGGCCTGCCGCATGCATTCGGTGGTGCCCTGGCCCTTGCCTGGTGCACGGAGCGAGCGCGCGGCACGATCGATATCGACGTCAACATCCTGATTCCGACGGACCAGTTCGAACGCGCGATTGCGGCGATGCCGGCAGGCATCAAGGTCACGCGCAAAGACCGGGACCTGTTGAAGAAGGAAGGCCAGGTTCGCCTCTGGTGGAACAGGACGCCGGTCGATCTCTTTCTCAACACAACCGGGTTTCACGAAGGCATCGCAGAACGAATTCGTTGGGAGACATTCGCCCGCCACAGGATTCCGTTTCTGTCCTGCCTGGACCTTGCCGTGTTCAAGGCATTCTTCAATCGTCCAAAGGATTGGGTCGATCTCGAGGAGATGTTGCTGGCCGGTACCCTCGACATCGAACGAACAATGGCCGTCCTGATTGGCTACCTTGGGCAAGACGACGAGCGAATTGGACGCCTGCAAGCACTGAAGACCTGAATCACTCTGCGTCGTGTCGCTGGAACTCGTCACCAGGGGACTCACGGCGCAGTTCGTGAACCACGACTTCCGGCGCGCAGTTGAAACGCAAATGGGCGAGGCTGGTGCCCACTCCGCGACTGGTATAGCCGGTCATATCGCGAAAACGCCAGGCGCCCTGCCCGACTCGGCGTGAACATTCGAGATTCAGTCGGGGCGCCCACCCACCCGGGCCGCAGACCTGTCCGCCGTGCGTGTGGCCGGACAGGTACAGGTCAACGCCGGCGTACGCTGCCTCACGGAACTGCTCCGGCGAATGGTTGAGCATCACCACAAACTCGTCCTCGATACCCGCCATGGCCTTCTCGATGTCGGCGCACCGAAAGTAGTGGTAATCGTCGACGCCTGCAACGCGAATGGACGCATCAGCCCGGCGGATCGCGCAGGATTCGTTGAGCAGGAAGTTGTAGCCCATCTCCTCGAGCCAGACGACCATACCAAGGGCGTCATGATTGCCTGGCACGGCGAAGATTTCTGCATCGATGACGGGCCTGAGCGCGGCAAACTGGTCACGAAGTCGCTTCGAGTCCTGGAACCGATGGCGAAAGTCACCGGTGATCACGCACAGGTCATAACGAAGCCCTTCCAGGCAATCCGAGAGACCGGGCAAATAGTCGAGTGGACCGTCGAAGTGCAGGTCGGACAACTGCAAGATCCGGTAACCGTCGAACGCCTGTGGCAATTTCGCACTGCGACAGGTGTGGTGAGTGACTGAAAGCGCTCTCGCGTTGCGCTCGCCGCGCCGCCGGATTCCCGTCAGTGTCGCCAGGACGCGTATCGCCGCACCGAGCGGAAGAAGGTCGTCGAGTTCTCGCTTGGTGAAGTGATCGCCCTTATCATGTTCCCGCAACAGCCTCTGGGTCAGGTGATACCAACTGATTCGGGGTTCCAGGCGTCCAAGTAACTGTGGATCGATGTCTTCGCGCTTGAGCGACATAACGGTTCTTCAGATACGTTTAAAAACAATTACTTGGGCGATTAATCCAGAATTGACATGAATATGATCAGAGACACGTCGTCACAGGACGAGATCATCGACAAGCCTCGTGGCCTGACGAAAAAGCGAATTGTCATCGGCGCGATCGTCGTCGGCGCCATCGCCGCACTCGTCTTTGCCTGGCCTTCCTATCAGCGCTGGGCGAGCGCGGAGCAGACGGTTTCGAAGGAGCGGCTCCGCCTCGCAAGGGTAACACGCGGTGACCTCACGCGTGACATCTCAGCGCAGGGCAAGGTCATCGCCGCGATCAAGCCGACGCTGTTTTCCCCGGCGGCCGGCAACGTGACCCTCAAGGTGCAAGCGGGCGATTCCGTCCAGAAGGACCAGCTCATCGCCAGCGTGGAGAGTCCGGAGATCCGCAACCTGCTCGACCAGGAGACCTCTGCCCTCTCGAGTGCGCAGACAAGGTACCAGCGCCAGGAGATCCAGACGCGCAAGACGATGCTGGAGAACCAACAGAAAATCGATCTCGCGAACGTCGCCCTGATCGCCGCGCGTCGCGAGTTGCGCAGGGCCGAAGCCGCGCGCGAGAAGGATGCCATCAGCGAATTCGACTTCGACAAGGCCAAGGACGACGTGGCCACTGCGGAGCTCAAGCACGAGCATGCGACCGCGGACGCCAAATTGCAGCAGGAGAGTCTCGCATTCGAGCTCAAAACCGCTCAACTGGACATTGAGCATCAGCAGCTCAAGGTCAAGGAACTCGTGCGCCAGGTGGGCGAACTCGACGTGATGAGCCCGGTCACCGGCATCGTCGGGAACCTGCTGGTGGAGAACAAGGATGCCGTGTCCAAGAACCAGCCACTCGTTACGGTAGTCGACCTCACCGCCTTCGAGGTCGAACTGCAGGTCCCGGATTCCTACGCGTCCGCCCTCGAAATTGGCCTCGATGCCGAAGTCAGCCACCAGGGCCAGCGGTATCCCGCCACGCTGGTCTCGATTTCGCCAGAAGTCGTAAATTCCCAGATCACCGCGCGCGTGCGCTTCAAGGGTTCGACGCCTGACAACATGAAGCAGAACCAGCGCGTTTCCGCGCGAATCCTGCTGGAAGGCAAGCCGGATACCCTGATGGTGGAACGTGGCCCGTTCCTCGAATCCAGCGGCGGACACTATACCTATGTGGTGGAAGACAACCTGGCGAAGCGTCAGCGCATACAGACCGGACTGGTCAGCGTCGGCGAGGTCGAGATCCTGTCCGGGCTGAAGGAAGGCCAGACTGTGGTCATCTCCAGCCTGACCGACTTCAACAATGCCGACGTGGTTTACTTGTCGGATTGAGGCGGTAAATAAGGCGGTACATCGTCCACCTTGACGGTGTACCACTCACCTTCCTCGTTGCCGAGCAGGATGGTGTCATTGTCCGTGAAAGTCACGGCTTCTGCCTGCTTGGTTTGCGAGAGCGCGAGCGGCATCATGTGCGCCGTGCCGGAAAGCCATTCATCCCCATGCTTCGGCTTGTCGAAAATCCACAGTCCCGTGTAGCAGAGTACCGCAAGATGCTTCTGGTCGGGCGACAGGTCGGCCGCCGTGACAATAAACAGGTCATCGTTCGAGTCGACCTCTTTCAGGACGTTGACCTTGTCCGTGTCCATCGAATCGAGGCGATAGAGCTTGGTGCCCTTCTCCCACTCGGCGATCTTGCCGGGCTTGCGGTGCTTGGTGAGGAAATAGAGCTGGTGGCGCCAGACGAACAGCGCCTCCGAGTCGAAGTGCCAGACCTTCGCGGGGTACTGCGACTGGTCGGGATAGCGAATCGGGATGAACTTCAGGGCGCGGGTGCGCTCGGTCTGGTACGGGTTCGGCTCGGCCACGACATAGACGCCGAGATCCCGCCTGGCATTACCGTTGTTGCCCATATCCGCGATATAGAGCGTGTCGCCGTCGATCGCGATGTCTTCCCAGTCGACATTGTCGGCGTTCAGGATCGAGATGCCGGGCCACGGCTTCTCGCCCGCAACCGGGACCTCTCCGTAGAAATCTCCCTGGAGAAACTTCGGAATGATCACCCTGCCCTGCCCGTTCACGGCGAAGAGTCGCGCCGTGTCGCCGCTGTCATTGTGGATCCAGTACACGTCGTCATAGGTTCGGCTTTTCGCCACGCCGCTCATCTCTGAAATGGCGGGAAACTCGATGTCGAGGCGCTTGGTCGGCGCGGTAACGGGTCCGTCAGCGAAGGCAATCTTCGTGATGAGGAGCAGGCAAACGGTGAGGGCTAATCGAATCATGAACAGGGCCGCCGCGTGATGAGGGGCTGCACTATAACCGCAGCAAGGACCAAAAAAAACTTGCAACAGGTATCCGAGCCGATATGATTACGGCCATGCAAAAACAAGCGATCTTTCGATTTAACGACCCGGCCACTCTCTCGGTTACCGAAGGGTATTGGCTGGGCTATTTCTATTTTATCGACAAATAGATCGCTCACCCGAATGGGAAGGCGGTCAGGACCGCCTTCAGGAAACCCCGATAAGGCGGAGCCTCCTCGGGGTTTTTTTTGCCCTGTAGATTTTGTCGATGATGCGAGCGCCTCGGAGGAGGCAGGGGATTTGAAATGACGAACGTACAAGTGGATGACCTCAACGTGTTAAGTGAAGAAACACTGATCACGCCGGATGAATTGAAGCGCCGCATCAAGACATCCGACGAAGCACTCCGGACCGTGTCCGAGGGTCGCATCACCATCAAGAACATCCTGTCGCGCACCGACAAACGCCTGCTCATCGTCGCGGGACCGTGTTCGATTCATGACGTCGACGCCGCCATGGACTACGCGCGACGCTTCAAGGCGCTGGCGGATGAGGTATCCGACTCGCTGTACCTCGTGATGCGCGTGTACTTCGAGAAGCCGCGTACCACAACCGGGTGGAAGGGCCTGATCAACGACCCGTACCTCAACGACTCATTCAACATCGTCGAGGGACTCCAACTCGGTCGCAAACTGCTGGTTGACCTTGCTGAAATGGGTATCCCGACCGCCACCGAAGCGCTGGACCCGGTATCGCCGCAGTACCTGCAGGACATGATTTCCTGGAGCGCAATCGGCGCCCGCACAACCGAGTCGCAAACTCACCGTGAGATGGCGAGCGGCCTGTCTTCCGCGGTCGGATTCAAAAACGGCACCGATGGTGGGCTGGAAGTGGCGATCAATGCCCTGAAGAGCGTCTCGGCACCGCACCGCTTCCTCGGCATCAACCACCAGGGCCAGGTCGCGATCATCCATACCCGCGGCAACACCCATGGGCACATCGTGCTCCGCGGCGGCGGTGGACAAACGAACTACGATTCAGTCAACGTGGCGCTCGCCGAGCAACAACTCATCAAGGCAGGCGTGCCGGTCAACATCATGGTGGACTGCAGCCACGCAAACTCGAACAAGAACCACGAGTTGCAACCGCTGGTCATGGACAACGTCGCCAACCAGATCGTCGAGGGGAACGAGTCGATCGTCGGCCTTATGGTCGAGAGCAATATCGAAGGCGGTAACCAGTCGATTCCGGAGGACAGGTCGCGCCTCAAATACGGCGTTTCCATCACCGATGCATGCGTGGATTGGAAGACAACCGAGAAGATGATTCGCAGCCTGCACGCCAAGGTCCACAATGTACTGCCGGGTCGCGAGATGCCCGCGGCGCAGGACAGCATGAAGGCGAGCGCCTGAGCGCCAGCCCGATTCCGGGAATCAGCGGTAGTAGGCGTTCTCGTCCTGAGTGTGGTCGGTCACATCGCGTACTGCCTTGAGCTGGGGCAGTTGCTCGAGGAGCGTGCGTTCGACGCCGTCCTTCAGCGTTACGTCGACCATCCCGCAGCCCTGGCAACCGCCGCCGAACTGCAGTATCGCCACTTCCTCGTTGACCACTTCCACCAGGTTGACCATACCGCCATGCGCCGCCAGTGAGGGGTTCACCTGGCTGTGCAGGATGTAATTGATCCTGTCTTCGATCGGGCTGTCGTCAGAGACCTTCGGCACCTTGGCATTGGGCGCCTTGATGGTGAGCTGGCCACCCATGCGATCCTTGGCATAGTCGACTTCCGCTTCCTCGAGAAACGGGAGGCTGCGTTCGTCAAGCCAGGCCGTGAAGTCCTTGTACTCGACACGCTGGTCGGTGTCCTGTTCTTCGCCCGGCCGGCAATACGCGATGCACGTTTCCGCCATCGGTGTTCCCGGGTCGGTGATGAAGATGCGAATACCGACGTCCTTGTCTTCCTGCCGCGACAGCAGTTCAACGAGATAGTCCTGGGCTGAGTCGGAAATCTGGACCATGTGTGCACCACGTAATGTGAATTCTGTCAGGTATTTTACTGGTTCATTCGGCGCTCTGCATTGCCCGTATGTCCACGTTTTACAAGTGGATAATGTGAGCGGCATTCATGCTGAGTCCTCAAGATCTTCAAATCGCCGCAGGTGCCCAACTGATAAAATGCGCGCTGCTTTCAAGCTTGCAGGAAACAGATGAACGCGACCGACCGCCTTAAAGACGAACTCACCCGCCGCATTCTCGTCATGGATGGGGCCATGGGGACGCTGA
>JAGRIN010000195.1 GCA_020443245.1 Pseudomonadales bacterium | reverse complement strand
TGGCAATTGCGGGTGATCTCGTGTTGATGGCGACACTCGACTCCAAGCTCATCGCGTTCAACCGTCTCACCGGCGAGATCGCCTGGGAGAAGGAAATCGCTCCCTACGACAAAGGATTCAGCGCGACCTCGATGCCGATGGTGGTGAAGGGGATGGCAATTATCGGCGTGGCCGGTGGCGAATTCGGCGTCCGCGGGTTCTTCGACGCCTATGACGTCAAGACCGGTGAGCGCAAATGGCGGCACTATACGGTTCCTGCCGAGGGAGAGCCCGGCGTCGAAACGTGGGCCGGCGACTCCTACAAGCGCGGCGGCGCGCCTGCGTGGACCAGCGGCGCCTACGATCCGGAAACCGACACGCTGTACTGGACGACGGGCAATCCGTCACCGGACTGGAACGGCGATGCGCGCGAGGGGGACAACCTTTACTCGGACAGCATCCTGGCCCTTGATCCCGACACGGGCGACATGAAGTGGTACTTCCAGTTCACGCCGCACGATGTGTGGGACTACGATGGCAACACACAGATCTTCCTGGTCGACGTGCGCCGCAACGGCAAGCCCGTGAAAGCGATCGTACAAGCCAACCGTAACGGCTTCTTTTATATGCTCGACCGCGAGACCGGCACGTTTATGGATGCCAAGCCGTACATCGAGCAACTCAACTGGGCGACGCTCGATGAACGCGGCCGCCCGATCGTCAATCCCGCGGCAATGCCCAGCGAAGGCTCCGACTTCCGAACCTGTCCCAGCAACCTGGGTGGCATGAACGGCGCCTGGACCGGCGCGCTGAATCCGAAACTCGGCCTTGTCTACGTTCCCAGCATCGAGGCGTGCCAGATCTACCAGAAGGGGCTCGACGTCTATATCGAAGGCCAGGCGTACATGGGCGGCATGCCGATCACGACCGATGCGGAGAAGGGCACCTCCTACGGTTACCTTTCGGCGATCGACTACAACACGGGCGAGATTCGCTGGCGCTACAAGGATGCCGATCCGATGATGGGCGGCGTCGTGTCGACGGCGGGCGGCGTCATCTTTACCGGTAACCAGCAGGGCTATGCGCTCGCGCTGGATGCCCGTACGGGTGAGGTGTTGTGGAAGTTCAAGATGGGCGGTGGCGTGCGTAGCCAACCGGTTGTCTTCAAGATCGACGGCAAGGCTTACATGGCGATCGGCTCCGGCAACTGGAACACCTTTGCGGCGTTCAGCGGCGGCCCCATCAATATTCCGGAAGGTGGGCACCTCTTCGTGTTCACGCTGAAGTAACGGTGCGGCGGTCTTTGCAATGGGCGGCGCTTGCCGGTGCCGCCCTCGTTCTTGCGATCTCCGGATGTTCAAAGGAGTCCCAGGCGGACGCATTCATGAAGGATCCCGCGCACCTGAAGCGTGGCGAGATGATCTATACCGGCACATGTGGCGGGTATTGTCACAATCGCTCCAGCGGTGTGGCCGACGCGCCCAATCTCTTTGATTGCACGTGGCTGCATGGCGGTTCGGATGAAGAGATCTTCCATACCATCACGACCGGCGTGCCGGGCACGCGCATGATCGGCTTTGGCGGCAAATTGCCGAAAGGCGACGAGGATATCTGGAGCGTGATCGCTTACCTGAAGAGCAAGCGGCACTGCTGAATACCGGGCTGTAAGCCGCGCGCCGATTGACTTTGACGGCGCGTGGCCTAACATGCGCGCTTTGCTTTATCTGCCCCGGGCGGCGACTTGGAATACGAACTGACCACACTCTCTGTGAGCCTGCTGTTACTGGCGGGGGTTGCCGCGGGGTTCATCAACACGCTGGCCGGTGGTGGTTCGATGCTGACACTGCCGGCGCTGATGATGCTTGGTATGCCGGCCGATGTGGCCAACGGCACCAATCGTGTTGGCGTGTTCCTGCAGTCCCTGGCGGGCGCCAAGGGATTTCGCGACCAGGGACGACTCGACACGGGAACGATCATACCCGTGCTCGTGCCGACGCTGGTGGGTTCACTCGTTGGCTCGCTGGCCGCTGCATGGCTGCCGGTATCGCTGCTGAAACCGATCCTGCTGGGATCGATGATCGCCATGGCGGTGGTCATGATCGTGAAGCCCGGTGTCGTCGCGCCGCCTGAGGGGACCACTGCATATCAATTGCGTGAACGCCCGATCGCCGCGCTTGGGCTCTTCGCCGCAGGTGTCTATGGCGGGTTCGTGCAGGCGGGTGTCGGTTTTATCCTCATCGCGGCGCTGGCGGGTGGACTTCGTTTCGACCTGGTTCGCAGCAATGCGCTCAAGCTGGTGTGTACCGGGGCCTTCAGCGTCGTTGCCCTCATCGTGTTCGTGCTCAATGACCAGGTATTGTGGATCCCGGGCCTGATTCTCGGCGCGGGCACGATGGTGGGGGCCACCCTGAGTGTCAGGTTTGCGATCACGGTCCCACAATCTACGTTAAAATGGATTCTTCTTGTTATGGTCTCAATCACCTGCGGCGCAGCGTGGTTCTACGGTTAGCCTGAACGCCAATGAACGATTCGACAGAAAAATACCCACCCAACTTCATCCGCTCCATCATCGAGAAGGATATTGCCGCGGGCAAGAATGCGGGCCAGGTGGTAACGCGCTTCCCGCCGGAGCCAAACGGCTATCTGCACATCGGCCACGCCAAGGCGATTTGCCTCTCCTTCGGCATGGCACAGGAATTCGGCGGCACCACCAACCTGCGCTTCGACGACACGAACCCCTTGAAAGAGAGCACGGAGTTCATGGAGTCGATGAAAGAAGACATTACGTGGCTCGGTTTCAAGTGGAATGAAGAACGAAACGCCTCCGACTACTTCGAGCAGCTCTACCAGTTTGCCGAGCAGCTCATTCGCGAAGACAAAGCCTATGTCGATTCGCTGTCTGCCGACGAGATACGTGAATACCGGGGTACGTTGACCCAGCCCGGGCGCAACAGCCCGTATCGCGCACGTAGCGCCGATGAGAACCTGGACCTGTTCCGCCGCATGCGTGCGGGCGAATTCGCAGACGGCGAGCATGTGTTGCGCCTGAAAATCGACATGGCGTCGCCGAATATCAATATGCGCGATCCGACGATCTACCGTATACGGCACGTGCACCATCACCAGACAGGTGACAAGTGGTGCATCTATCCGATATACGACTACACACACTGCATCTCGGACTCACTGGAAGGCATTACGCATTCACTGTGCGATTTGTCGTTCGAGGACCATCGGCCGTTGTACGACTGGGTACTCGACGAATTGAACATGAACTGCCACCCGCAGCAGATCGAATTCTCGCGCCTGAACCTCCAGTACACGGTGATGAGCAAGCGCAAGCTGAAGCAACTGGTTGAAGACAAACTCGTGGACGGTTGGGACGATCCCCGCTTGCCGACGATTGCCGGCTTGCGCCGTCGTGGATACACACCCGGCGCGATTCGCGACTTTTGCCGACGTATCGGTGTCACCAAGAGCGACAACAATGTGCAGCTCATGGTCCTCGAGCACGCGATCCGTGAGGATCTGGAAAACACCGCGCCTCGTGTGCTGGGTGTGGTCGATCCAATAAAGGTAGTGATCGAAAATTTCCCCGAAGGGGAGGTCATGGCACTGGGCGCCGCCAATCATCCCAAAGACGAATCCATGGGGTCGCGCGAGATGCCGTTTACGCGTGAGCTCTATATTGATCGCGCCGATTTCCGCGAGGAAGCGAATCGCAAATACAAGCGACTCGTGCTCGGCGGAGAAGTACGCCTGCGAAATGCTTTCGTCATCAAGGCGGAGGATGTCGTCAAGGACAGCAGTGGCGAAATCGTCGAGCTACGTTGCAGTTACGATCCCGATACGCTGGGCAAGAACCCCGAAGGGCGCAAGGTACGTGGCGTGATCCATTGGGTCTCGGCGAGTCACGGCGTACCCGCCGAGATTCGTCTGTACGAACCGCTGTTTACCGTCGAGTGGCCGGACGCGTCGGAGAAAGATTACATCGAACTAATGAACCCTGCGTCACTGACGGTGAAGCATGGCTTCGTCGAGCCGAGCCTAGTGGCCGCCGGCGTGGAGGATCGTTACCAGTTCGAACGGGAAGGCTACTTTTGTATCGATCGAAACGACAGTAAACCTGAGCGTCTCGTATTCAACCGTGTCGTGGGCCTGCGCGACACCTGGGCCAAAATAGAACAACAAGAGGATTCATGAGTCGTATTCCCCTCAAGTATGGCGTCAACCCGCATCAGGGGAACGCTGTTGTCACGCATCCCGACAATCCGCTCGAAGTCCTGAGCGGTCAACCCGGCTACATCAAGCTGCTTGACGCACTGACGGCATGGCAACTCGTGCTTGAGATGAAACGCTCGACAGGCAAGGCTTCTGCCGCGTCATTCAAGCATGTGAGTCCGGCGGGCGCTGCGATCGCGAAACCGCTGACCGACGGCTTCCTTGCCTCGCAGTTCCTGCAAAAGCGTGACTATTCCCCGGTCGCCACGGCCTATGCCCGCGCGCGCGGCGGCGACCGGATGTGTTCGTTTGGTGATGCGGTTGCGGTCAGCGAGACCGTTGATGTCTCGCTTGCTAACCTGCTCAAGCCTGAAGTGTCTGACCTGATCATTGCGCCGGACTACGAGCCGGAAGCATTGAAGATCCTCGCTGCCAAGAAGGGCGGCAAATACCTGGTCCTTCGCATGGACCCTGACTATGTGCCGCCAGCGATTGAACGACGCGAACTGTTCGGCTTCACGTTTGAACAGGATCGCAACAACGCGGTGATCGACGCGGCGCTGTTTGACGGCGCGCCACAAGAAGCGATTGAAACGCTGATCGTCGCGACACTGGCGCTCAAGTATGCGCAGTCCAACAGCGTTTGTGTTGCCTTCGACGGACAAGTGATTGGCCTCGGTGCCGGGCAGCAATCGCGTATTCACTGCACGCGTCTCGCATGTGACAAAGCGGAGAAGTGGATGCTCCAGTTCCATCCGACGGTACTTGGGCTGCAATTCAACGAAGGGCTGAAGAAACCTGACAAGGCGAATGTTGTCGACCAGTACTTGCTGTGGGATTCACTCTCGGAAGCGGAGCGCAATGAACTCGCGGCCGGCGTCCGATCGCTGCCGGCGCCGCTGTCGCCCTCGGCCCGAGCGCAGTGGATCGCGGGTTATCGCGGTCTGTGCCTGTCGTCCGACGCCTACATTCCTTTCCGGGACAATATCGATCGCGCCGCGAAGACCGGTATCGAGGTGATTGCGCACCCGGGCGGCTCCGTTCGGGATGAGATTGTGCACAACGCCTGCCGGGAACACGACATCCAGCTTGTCGAAACCGGTGTTCGCTGCTTCCTGCATTAACAAAACACGCATACGAATCCATCAATCCAACACCTGGAGGGGAAATGAAGATCGGTCTGATTCCTGTAAACATCGGTCTCGAGCAGGTCGAACACATGATCGGCATTGCGCAGATGGCGGAAGGCGCCGGTTTCGAGTCGGTCTGGACATTCGAGCACGTCATCGTGCCGCTCGACTACAAGTCGAAGTATCCCTACAGCCCCAGCGGCAAGATGGGCGCTGCACCTGAAACGAATTTTATCGATCCGCTGATCGCGCTGACGGCGATCGCCGCCAACACAAAGACGATTCGCCTCGGCACTGGCGTGAATATCCTTTCCCAGGCAAACCCGCTCTACCTTGCGAAGCAAACCGCCAGCCTCGACATGGTCTCGGGCGGGCGCTTCATGCTCGGGGTCGGTATTGGCTGGCTGCAGGAAGAGTTTGCGGCGATGGGCGTACCGTTCGAGAAACGTGGTGCGCGCTTTGACGACTACGTTGAAGCCATGCGCAAGGTCTGGTCGGGCGAGACCGTAGAGCACGACAGTGAGTTCCTGTCCTGGCACGGTTTCAAGAGCTATCCCGTTCCGGTGCAGAACCCGATGCCTGTCATTATCGGCGGCATCAAGGGCAAGATTCACCAGCGCATCGCGAAGTATGGCAATGGCTGGTATGCCCCGACCACCGATCCGGCGGAACTGAAGCAGCATCTCGATCTCGTGCGCGCCGAGTGCGACAAGATCGGCCGCGATTTCAATGAGATCGAAATAACCTGCATGTGGGCCGGCACCGGTGGCAAGGAAGCGATCGAACAGTGGGAACAAGCCGGGTGCCATCGTCTCGTTTGCATGCTGCAGGCGCTGGGCGCAGACCCGGCGGCCGGTATCCAGCGCATCGCGAGCGAAGCGATCGCCTGACCCGGGTGATCAGCCTGGCCGACATCGAGGCCGCGGCCGCCAGGGTCGCGCCTCACATTCACAGGACGCCGGTCGTCACGAGCGAGATGCTTGACGAGGCGACCGGTTCGCATCTTTTCTTCAAGTGCGAGAACCTCCAGAAGGCTGGCGCGTTCAAATCTCGCGGTGCCGTCAACGCGGTCTTCCTGCTGGATGAGGTGCAGGCTCGTCATGGCGTGGCGACGCATTCCTCCG